>NZ_JBHIQG010000157.1:0-5640 GCF_042196425.1 Bartonella sp. AD328YNZD
TCTGAATTGTCGCGGTTATCTCCCATCATAAAATAATGTCCTTGAGGAACTTCAAAGACTTCTGTATCGTCAACTTTTGGGATGAAAGCTAAATCAAGTGTATCATAGCTAACACCATTAGGCATTGTCTCGCGATAAACCTTAACAGGATAGTTCACTTCTGTTATATCAGAATTATCAATCTCTCCCATAAAGTGACGCGAAACAGCCTCATCATTAATATAAAGAACACTTTGACGAACTTGTATACGATCACCTGGTAGCCCAACAACGCGCTTTATATAATCAATCTTCGGATTACTTGGTAAGCGAAAAACGACAACATCTCCACGTTGAGGTTGAGATGCCCAAATACGTCCGGAAAAAAGAGGAGGAGAAAAGGGGAGGGAAAAACGAGAATACCCATATGCATACTTAGAAACAAACAGATAATCCCCCACAAGCAAAGTAGGACGCATTGAACCGGAAGGAATACTAAAAGGCTGAAAAAAAATTGCTCGAATAAACGCTGCTAAAAGCAAAGCCTGTATTAAAACAGAGATAAATTCAAGAATTCCACCTTTTTTTTCTTTTTTATGCACTTTCTCTTTTTGGATCATCACCAACTGCCTTCTCATCTCAGATATAACTTTTTTATCATAATATTCAAATAACAAAAGCACAATCTCTCACGCTATCTATCCACGTGGAAGTGCTTCGATAATAACAAACGCCTGCGCCCAAGGAAAATCATCTGTTATGCTAAGATGAATAACTGCATCATGATGAGGAGGTAATAACTTTTGAAGTTGCACTTGCGCACAATTTGTTAATTGCATTGTTGGTTTTCCAGACGGCAAATTAACTACCCCCATGTCTTTCCAATTGATACCATAAGCGATTCCCGTTCCTAAGGCTTTAGCACATGCTTCTTTCGCAGCAAATCTTTTTGCATAAGAAGAAGAACTTTTTTTAAGATTTTCGGATCTAGTCCTTTCAATATCCGTAAAAATACGTTGGATAAAACGCTCACCATAACGAACCAACATCCTCTCAATACGTCGTATATCAATAAGATCATTTCCAAGACCAACAATCATAAGATATTACCCGATCTGTCCTACGATGAATGCTCCTTTAAACGCGCTTTTTTATAATCTTCTGATATCGCTTTTGTTTAAAACGAATCGTTGCTCTGTAAACACCTATATAAGATAAACCACCCAAAACAATACCTAAAAGAGTTCCCCCTAAAATCATAGGACTCATAATTGTGTCCCATGCGCCTTTAAAAAGGAGAGAGAGATTTGATAATGTCAAACTATTAAACAGAGCACGTATTTGCGAAAGAGAAATCTCTTTGACATCGCTAAAAAGTGATAAACAAAAATACCCTACTTTATAATCAGCCATGACAATCAATAAAAATGTGAGTGGATTAGAAAAAATCGTCCCAATGATTGCGGCAGCAAAGTTTGCACGCAAAAGCCAAGAAAAAAATATTGCCAAAATAATATGCAGCCCAAAGAAAGGGGAACACGCTAAAAAAACGCCAACAGCAACCCCTAATGCTACTTCATGCGGTGTTGCTGATATACGCAAAATACGTTTATGTATGTAGCAAAATGAGCGAGAAAATGAACGACGTGGCCATAACCAAAGTCGAATACGCGTTACAAAATCTATTGGTTCTCGACGACGAAAAAGCATATGACTCTCAATATACATCTTTTGATGATAAAATAATTTATATCATCCAAATTAATCTTTTTAATCTTTTGCACAAAAAAAATAGCAAGACAATTAAATATTTCGACTGCCTGGTTTAATTGCTGGAAGAACAGAAAGGGCTGCAGGAAGTTTATCACTAGCATAAGAGGCAATCTCGTATTTAGCAAGCGCAATCAATGGAACTCCAACATTGACCTTCCCGCCAGAACGATCAAGAATACATGCACTTGCCAGTACCTCTGCTCCTACTGTAACGAGCGCTTCAACAGTCTCACGAATGGAAAGACCCGTTGTCACAATATCTTCGACGATAACAACCCGTGCGCCCTTCTTGATTTCAAAACGACGCAATTCAAAGACGCCATTTACACGCTCTACCCAAAGAGAAGGAACTCCAAGGTGACGTGAAGTCTCATACGAAGGAATAAGGCCGCCAATTGCAGGACCAACCACATAATCAATTTTTCCCTCGATAGAATTTTTGATTTTTTCAGCCAATCCACGACATAACTTTTCCGTCAAATTAGCATGCATGAATACTTTCGCCTTTTGCATATAAGTCGCACTATGGCGCCCCGATGTTAAAATAAAATGCCCCTCTAGAATAGCATCTGCTTGTTTAAAAATATCAATGACATCTTGTGTATTCATTGCAAAATCTTTCTTTTTATCCATGAACCCGCCGTACTGTACTTACTGAACCTGCCTTTTTTAACTGAGAAAAAATACGATTCAAATGTTTTAAATCCCAAACTTCCAAATCAATCATAATTTCCGTAAAATCTGGTGCTATACGGATACAAGATAAATTCTGGATATTGGCATCGTTAGCAGAAATTATTTGCGTAATTTCAGCCAAAGAACCAGGACTATTTACAACCAAAATATTCATCCGTGCAGGGAAACGTTCATTCATTTGGGCATCAATATCCCAGCGGACATCAATCCACCGTTCTGGCTGATCATCATATGCCATCAAAGCCGAAGACTGTATCGGATAAATAATGATCCCAGCCCCTGGCTGCATAATACCAACAATCCGATCTCCAGGCACTGCTCCTTCAGGTGAAAAGCGTACGGGTATATCTCCACGGGTTCCCCGAATAGGTAATGCTTTAGATTGATGATTCTCAATCATTTCATCCTTTTCATTTTCTGGGACTTTAAAAATCATCCCTTGAGCATTTTCAATATTAAACCACCCCTCTTCCCCAGGCTTAAAAGAGGACTTTTGTACTACACGGTGATCTTGATAATCAGGATAAACCGCTTTAATCACATCAGCGGAAAACAGCTCACCACGCCCCACAGCAGCCAATACATCCTCGACATCTTTACGTGCTAAACGTGATAAAACTTTCTTCAAAACGTCTTTTGAAAATTTTTTTCCCATATATTCAAATGAACGCTCAAGAATACGATATCCTAGACCCGAATATTGCTTACGTACCGCTGCACGACTTGCTCGTCGAATAGCTGAACGTGCTTTACCTGTAACAACAAGGAATTCCCATGCAGCTGGTGGAATTTGAGCATGTGAGCGAATAATATCAACCTCATCACCATTTTTTAATTTGGTCATTAAAGGCATAATACGACCATTGATTTTCACGCCCACACAAGAATCACCAATATCTGTATGGACAGCATAAGCAAAATCAATAGGCGTAGCTCCCTTAGGAAAAGCAATTAATCGACCTTTTGGCGTAAAACAAAAAACTTGATCTTGAAAAAGTTCCAGTTTTGTATGTTCTAAAAACTCTTCCGGATTATCTCCATCAGACAAAGATTGTATCGTTTGACGCAACCATGCATAGGCATTCGTTTCGCTTGACAACTTTGAAGTCGAATAATTAGAACCATGCTCTTTATATATGGAATGAGCAGCAACCCCATATTCAGCAACTTCATCCATAGCAGCCGTTCTAATTTGCAATTCAACGCGTTGTCTCGAAGGCCCCACAATTGTTGTATGAATAGAACGATAATCATTTTGTTTTGGTATAGAGATATAATCTTTAAAACGACCAGGAACCATCGGCCATGTCGTGTGAATGACACCAAGAGCACGATAACAATCATTGACTGTTTCAACAATTACACGAAATCCAAAAATATCTGATAACTGTTCAAAAGAGAGTGCTTTACTTTCCATTTTGCGAAAAACTGAATAAGATTTTTTCTGACGGCTTTTAACATCTGCTTTAATACCATTTTCCAAAAAAAGTTTTGTCAATTCATTTTCAATTGTGGAAAGCAAATCACGATTGTGTTTCAATAACTCAGAAAGTCGATGGGTAATCGTACGGTGACCTTCTGGATTTAAATAAAAGAAAGAAAGATCCTCTAATTCCTCGCGCATATCTTGCATACCCATACGGCCCGCAAGTGGCGCATAAATATCCATCGTCTCTTCAGCAATTCGTCGACGCTTATCATCACGCATAACACCAAGGGTACGCATATTATGAAGACGGTCAGCAAGTTTGACTAAAAGAACACGAACATCATCAGAAATAGCAATAAGAAGTTTACGAAGATTTTCTGCCTGTACAGCTTTCTTTGATACAAGATCAAGCTTATTAAGCTTCGTAAGCCCTTCAACCAACTTCCCAATTTCAGAACCAAAAAGCTGATCAATTTCTGCTCGTGTAGCGCTTGTATCTTCAATTGTATCGTGCAAAAGAGCAACAGCAATCGTTGCCTCATCCAACCGCATATCCGTTAAAATAGCAGCAACTTCCAAAGGATGAGAAAAATAAAGATCACCTGAAGCACGCTTTTGATGTGCATGCTTTCTCATTGCATAATCATAGGCTCTGTTTAAAAGAGCTTCATCTACGTCAGACTTGTAACGTTTAACACGCCCAACAAGCTCACACTGACGCATCATACGAGCATATCCTTTATCTTTTCATACCCCGAATCCTTATTGAACATGAATATCTTATCAATAAAGACAAGAAAAATAACTACTCTTAAATGATAAGGTCTATTTATTCCTGTAATATAAATTACCGCAATTAATAATCGTCACTTTTTTCTGGAACAACCAAACCTTCAATACCCGCTAAAAGCTCTTCTTCTGACATATGATCAAATGAAGTGCCTTCTTCTTGCGATGATATATTAAAAACACTTTCGGCTTCACTTGAATGGGTAATAAATTCATTTGCCATTTCTGGTTCATCTACTTCCACATGCTTTTGCAGAGAATGAATAAGATCTTCTTTTAAATCAGCAGGCGACAACGTTTCTTCTGCTATTTCACGCAAAGCAACAACAGGATTTTTATCATTATCACGATCAACCGTAATCTGCGCCCCTTGTGAAATCTGACGCGCCCGATGACCTGCTAAAAGTACCAATTCAAAGCGGTTATCAACTTTATCAATACAATCTTCTACTGTTACGCGGGCCATTTATGCCTCTTTCTTAAAGATTAAAAAACTTCATAGTGGGTATAGAGTATATACAATAATCAAAATAAAACACAAGGAAAACAACACAGACTTTCATATTTTTTGCTTAAAGAACTTACTTTAAGTAAATTCTTGGAAACTTTATACAAAATATATAGCGTATTCATACCCGATACCAAAACTGCTCTAAAAAGTATTCCAATAGATTAGAGCCAAACAAAAGAAGGGGTTTCTTGACAAAATACCTCTCTAGAATCCTTACCCTTTTAAAAAGAATACCAACTCTTAAAAATCCTTCGCAATAACAACAGTTTTATGCACACTTTTTATAATAATAGATTTATTAAAGACAAAATTTTTTCTTTGAATATCATATGGATTATACTCTTATTCATTGAATAAATTACTGAAAATATTGCCTCTTTTTACATAATAATGAGCAATAAGTTTATATTAAACTTTCTTCTAAAAAAGTTTATTTATATTCATTATAGATTGTTTATCAAAC
>NZ_JBHIQG010000158.1:0-5629 GCF_042196425.1 Bartonella sp. AD328YNZD
TCTGAATTGTCGCGGTTATCTCCCATCATAAAATAATGTCCTTGAGGAACTTCAAAGACTTCTGTATCGTCAACTTTGGGGATGAAAGCTAAATCAAGTGTATCATAGCTAACACCGTTAGGCATTGTCTCGCGATAAACCTCAACAGGATAGTTCACTTCTGTTATATCAGAATTATCAATCTCCCCCATAAAGTGACGTGAAACAGCCTCATCATTAATATAAAGGACACTTTGACGGACTTGTATACGATCACCCGGTAGCCCAACGACGCGTTTTATATAATCAATCTTCGGATTACTTGGTAAGCGAAAAACGACCACATCTCCACGTTGAGGTTGAGATGCCCAAATCCGTCCAGAAAAAAGAGGAGGAGAAAAGGGGATGGAAAAACGAGAATACCCATATGCATACTTAGAAACAAACAGATAATCTCCCACCAACAAAGTAGGACGCATTGAACCGGAAGGAATACTAAACGGCTGGAAAAAAAGTGTCCGAATAAACGCTGCTAAAAGCAAAGCCTGTATTAAAACAGAAATAAATTCAAGAAGCCCACCTTTTTTTTCTTTTTTATGCACTTTATCTTTTGGGATCATCACCAACTGCCTTCTCATCACAGATATAATTTTTTCATCATAATATTCAAATAACAAAAGCACAATCTCTCACGCCATCTATCCACGTGGAAGTGCTTCGATAATAATAAATGCCTGTGCCCAAGGAAAATCATCTGTTATGCTAAGATGAATAACTGCATCATGATGAGGAGGTAATAACTTTTGAAGTTGCATTTGCGCACGATTTGTTAATTGCATTATTGGTTTACCAGATGGCAAATTAACTACCCCCATGTCTTTCCAATTGATACCACAAGCGATTCCCGTTCCTAAGGCTTTAGCACATGCTTCTTTCGCAGCAAATCTTTTTGCATAGGAAGAGGAGCTTTTTTTGAGATTTTCAGATCTATTTCTTTCAATATCCGTAAAAATCCGTTGGATAAAACGCTCACCATAACGAACCAACATTTTCTCAATACGTCGTATATCAACCAGATCATTTCCAAGACCAATAATCATAAGATATTACCCGATCTGTCCTACGATGAGCGCTTCTTTAAACGCCTTTTTTTTATAATCTTTTGATATCGCTTTTGTTTAAAACGAACCGTTGCTCTGTAAACACCTATATAAGATAAACCACCAAAAACAATACCTAAAAGAGTTCCCCCTAAAATCATAGGACTCATAATTGTGTCCCATGCGCCTTTAAAGAGGAGAGAGAGATTTGACAATGTCAAACCATTAAATAGAGCACGAATTTGCGAAAGAGAAATCTCTTTGACATCGCTAAAAAGTGATAAACAAAAATACCCTACTTTATAATCAGCCATGACAATCAATAAAAATGTGAGTGGATTAGAAAAAATCGTCCCAATGATTGCGGCAGCAAAGTTTGCACGCAAAAGCCAAGAAAAAAATATTGCCAAAATAATATGCAGCCCAAAGAAAGGGGAACACGCTAAAAAAACGCCAACAGCAACCCCTAATGCTACTTCATGCGGTGTTGCTGATATACGCAAAATACGTTTATGTATGTAGCAAAATGAGCGAGAAAATGAACGACGTGGCCATAACCAAAGTCGAATACGCGTTACAAAATCTATTGGTTCTCGACGACGAAAAAGCATATGACTCTCAATATACATCTTTTGATGATGAAATAATCTATATCATCCAAATTAATCTTTTTAAGCTTTTGCACAAAAAATAGAACGACAATTAAATATTTCGACTGCCTGGTTTAATCGCGGGAAGAACAGAAAGATCTGCAGGAAGTGCATCACTAGCATAAGAGGTTATCTCGTATTCAGCAAGCGCAATCAATGGAACTCCAACATTGACCTTACCACCAGAACGATCAAGGATACATGCACTGGCCAATACCTCTGCTCCTGCTGCAACAAGTGCTTCAACAGTCTCTCGAATGGAAAGACCCGTTGTTACAATATCTTCAACAATAACAACCCGTGCACCCTTCTTGATTTCAAAACGACGCAATTCAAAGATGCCATTTACACGCTCTACCCAAAGAGAAGGAACACCAAGGTGACGTGAAGTCTCATAGGAAGGGATAAGACCGCCAATTGCGGGACCAACGACATAATCAATTGATTCCTTGATAGATTCTTTTATTTTTTCAGCCAATCCACGACAGAGCTTTTCCGTCAAATTAGCATGCATGAATACTTTCGCCTTTTGCATATAAGTCGCACTATGGCGCCCCGATGTTAAAATAAAATGCCCTTCTAGAATAGCATCTGCTTGTTTAAAAATATCAATGACATCTTGTGTATTCATTGCAAAATCTTTCTTTTTATCCATGAACCCGCCGTACTGTACTTACTGAACCTGCCTTTTTTAACTGAGAAAAAATACGATTCAAATGTTTTAAATCCCACACTTCCAAATCAATCATAATTTCTGTAAAATCTGGTGCTGTACGGATAAAAGATAAATTTTGGATATTGGCATCGTTAGCAGAAATTATTTGTGTAATTTCAGCCAAAGAACCAGGACTATTTACAACTAAAATATTCATCCGTGCAGGAAAACGTTCATTCATTTGGGCATCAATATCCCAGCGGACATCAATCCATCGTTCTGGCTGATCATCATACGCCATCAAAGCTGAAGATTGTATTGGATAAATAACAATTCCAGCCCCTGGCTGCATAATACCAACAATCCGATCTCCAGGCACAGCTCCTTCTGGTGAAAAGCGTACAGGAATATCTCCACGAGTTCCTCGAATAGGTAATGCTTTAGATTGATGATTTTCAACCATTGTATCCTTTTCATTTTCTGGAACTTTAAAAATCATCCCTTGAGCATTTTCAATATTAAACCACCCTTCTTCCCCAGGCTTAAAAGAGGGCTTTTGTACGACACGCTCTTGATAATCAGGATAAACTGCTTTAATCACATCAGCGGAAAACAGCTCTCCACGCCCAACAGCAGCCAATACATCCTCTACATCTTTACGTGCTAAACGTGGCAAAACTTTCTTCAAAAGGTCTTTTGAAAATTGCTTTCCCATATATTCAAATGAACGCTCGAGAATACGATATCCTAAACCCGAATATTGTTTACGTACTGCTGCACGACTTGCTCGTCGAATAGCTGAACGTGCTTTACCTGTGACAACAAGAAATTCCCATGCTGCTGGCGGAATTTGAGCGTGTGAGCGAATAATATCAACCTCATCACCATTTTTTAATTTGGTCATTAAAGGCATAATACGACCATTGATTTTTACACCTACACAAGAATCACCGATATCTGTATGGACGGCATAAGCAAAATCAATAGGCGTAGCTCCTTTAGGAAAAGCAATTAATCGACCTTTCGGCGTAAAACAAAAAACTTGGTCTTGAAAAAGCTCAAGTTTTGTATGTTCTAAAAACTCTTCTGGATTATCTCCATCAGACAAAGATTGTATCGTTTGACGCAACCATGCATAGGCATTCGTTTCACTTGATAACTTCACAGTCGAATAATTGGAACCGTGCTCTTTATATATGGAATGAGCAGCAACCCCATATTCAGCAACTTCATCCATAGCAGCCGTTCTAATTTGCAACTCAACACGTTGTCTTGAAGGACCAACAATTGTTGTATGAATAGAACGATAATCATTTTGCTTTGGTATAGAGATATAATCTTTAAAACGACCAGGAACCATTGGCCATGTCGTATGAATGACACCAAGAGCACGATAACAATCATTCACGGACTCAACAATCACACGAAATCCAAAAATATCCGATAATTGTTCAAAAGATAATGCTTTACTTTCCATTTTGCGAAAGACTGAATAAGATTTTTTCTGACGGCTTTTAACATCTGCTTTAATGCCATGCTCGAAAAAAAGTTTTGTCAATTCATTTTCAATTGTGGAAAGCAAATCACGGTTGTGTTTCAATAATTCAGAAAGTCGATTGGTAATCGTACGATAACCTTCTGGATTTAAATAAAAGAAAGAGAGATCCTCTAACTCCTCACGCATATCCTGCATACCCATACGGCCTGCAAGTGGCGCATAGATATCCATCGTCTCCTCAGCAATTCGCCGACGTTTATCATCACGCATAACACCAAGGGTACGCATATTATGAAGACGATCAGCAAGTTTGACTAAAAGAACACGAACATCATCAGAAATAGCAATAAGAAGTTTACGAAGATTTTCTGCTTGTACGGCTTTCTTTGATACAAGATCAAGCTTATTAAGCTTTGTAAGCCCTTCAACCAACTTTCCAATTTCAGAACCAAAAATCTGATCAATTTCTGCTCGTGTAGCGCTTGTATCTTCAATTGTATCATGCAAAAGAGCAACAGCAATCGTTGCCTCGTCCAACCGCATATCTGTCAAAATAGCAGCAACTTCTAAAGGATGAGAAAAATAAAGATCACCTGATGCACGCTTTTGATGTGCATGCTTTTTCATTGCATAATCATAGGCCCTGTTTAAAAGAGCCTCATCTACGTCAGACTTGTAACGTTGAACACGTCCAACAAGCTCACACTGACGCATCATACGAGCATATCCTTTATCTTTTCACACCTCTAATCTTTATTGAACATGTCCTATCAAAAAAGACAAGAAAAATAATTGCTCCTTACATGACAAGGTATCTTTACTCCTGTAACATAAATTGCTGCAATTAGTAATCGTCACTTTTTTCTGGAACAACCAAACCTTCAATACCCGCTAAAAGCTCTTCTTCTGACATATGATCAAATGAAGTACCTTCTTCTTGCGACGACGTATTAAAAACACTTTCAGCTTCACCTGAATGGGTAATAAATTCACTTGCCATTTCTGGCTCATCTACTTCCACATGTTTTTGCAGCGAATGAATAAGGTCTTCCTTTAAATCAGCAGGCGACAATGTTTCTTCTGCTATTTCACGTAAAGCAACAACTGGATTTTTATCATTATCGCGATCAACCGTAATCTGCGCTCCTTGTGAAATCTGACGCGCCCGATGACCTGCTAAAAGTACCAACTCAAAGCGGTTGTCAACTTTATCAATACAATCTTCTACCGTTACGCGGGCCATTTATGCCTCTTTCTCAAATAAAAAAATTTAATAGCGGATAAAGTAGTATATACAATAATCAAAATAAAACACAAGAAAAACAACACAAACTTTTATATTTTTTAATTAAAGAACTTATTTAAAAAAATCTTGGAAAATTTATAAAAATGTATAACCTATTCATGCTCGTTATCAAAATTTCTTTTAAAAGCATTCCAATAGATTGACTTCAAACAAAGGGAGATCTTTCTTGACAGAATACTTGTCTGGAGTCCTTATCCTTTTAAAAGGAATACCTGCTGTTTAAACCCTTTGCAATAACAGCAGCCTTATACATACTTTTTATGATAATATCTTTATCTAAAGAGAGAACTTTTTTCTTTGAACATCATGTGTATTGCACTCTTATTCATCGAATAAATTACTGAAAGATGACCTATCCTTACACAATAATGAGCAATAAGTTTATATTAAACTTTCTTCTAAAAAAGTTTATTTATATTCATTATAGATTGTTTATCAAAC
>NZ_JBHIQG010000159.1:0-5619 GCF_042196425.1 Bartonella sp. AD328YNZD
TCCTAGCATTTTTTTTTGCAGCTGCTTAGTACCCTGATAATCAATATCAAATAGCATATCACGGCCGGTATTCAATGCTTTTTCAACAGTTTCACGTAAAGTGCCATAATAATTCCCGTGAACTTCTGCCCACTCAATAAATTCATCCCTATCACGCTTATATTCAAACTCTTCCTTTGAAATAAAGTAATAATGCAGCCCATCTACTTCACTAGGACGCCTTTTCCTTGTGGTCATACTTACGGAAAGCTCTAATTGTCCCTCTTTTAGAAGTAATCGAGAAATTGTTGATTTACCAGCGCCTGAAGGTGAAGAGAGAATAAATAAAAAACCGCGGCGTTGATTTGTTTTTATGGCATTGAATTTACTTTCAAAGGCTGTCATCACACCACTCTACTTTGTTTATAAATTTTTCTTCAAAATTTAAATAATACATTACCTCAATATTTCTCCCAACCAATGGTATTTGCTTTAGCAGCTAGATCTCAATGTTATCCTGTTCTTCCATTAAAATAATTTATTAGCAGTATATTTATTTCTTTCTTAAATATTTTTATCCATACGCTAAGCTCTCTTGTAGCATACAAGAAAATGATTTTTATAATTCTTATAAAAAAATTTTACTATACTTTGGATTTTCATTTTACGATGCAAACAGATACGTTATTATTATAAATTTAATGTCTTGCCTTTAATTCTCGCCACTTGCGAACATTCATATTATGTTCTTCTAAAGTTCGAGAAAAGACATGCCCTCCTGAACCATCAGCAACAAAATAAAGTGCATCACTGCTTGGTGGATGTGCTACCGCTTTCAAAGAATCTCGACCTGGATTTGCAATAGCCGTTGGAGGCAAACCATTAATTTTATAAGTATTATATGGTGTTTCCTTCTCAAGATCTGAACGATAAATCGCACGACCGGATGGTTTTCCTTTTCCTCCGAAGAGACCATAAATTACTGTTGGATCCGATTGAAGACGCATATGCTTTGTAAGGCGGTTATAAAATACCGCAGCAACCATTGGTCTTTCTGCTGCAATTCCCGTTTCTTTCTCAACAATTGAGGCTAATATAACAAATTCATCAATTGATTTAATAGGTAAATCAGGTGAACGCGTAGCCCATATAGCATGAATTAATTTTGTCTGTCCTTCACGCAATCTGTTTACAATCTCTTTACGCGTTGTCCCCCGAATAAAACGAACAGTATCCGTCATTAAACAGCCTTCTGGAGGCAAAATTTTTGGAAGGTCTCCAATCAAAATTTCATTCGCAGCTAATCGATCGAAAACTTGCTGAACCGTTAAACCTTCAGGTACTGTAAATGTATACTCTATAGATTTTCCTTTCACAAGAATATCCATAATATCCTGCATCGAAGCATGAGCTGGAATTAAATATTCACCAGCCTTCAGATGCGTTGTTTTTTGGTGATAACCAACCCCATAAACAAAGATATCTGATGATCGAATGAAACCACGTTTTTCTAGCAATGAAGCAATTTCACGAATTCCGGTACCAGGATGGATAAGAACAATTTGTTCTTCCTCAATTTTTCCCTTTTCTTCAAAAATACTTTTTCCAATATAAAGAGGAATACTTATGCCAAAAAGAATAATCACAATCAGCATAAGAAAAAAATTACCGAGAACAACCAATGGATTACGGACGATAGATGATTTCTTTCGTTTTTTATGTATTAACATGTCATAACTATCTGCTAAATGATTCGAAGAGGAATCACTTACGTCCTTTAATGGTTTTCCATTTTTCACATCGGACATAACCCCTCATAGCGATTAAGGATAATATTATAATTTCTCATTCACCTTATAATAAAGTAGAAAACTCAAAAGAAGAAATTAAATAAAAATACTTATTATCCTCTAAAACGTTGTATCACCAACGATGCATTTGTCCCACCAAATCCAAAAGAATTAGAAAGAATCGTATCAATCTTTCGTTCACGCGGTTTGTGTGGTACAAGGTCGATTTTTGTTTCAATCGATGGATTGTCAAGATTCAGTGTCGCTGGGGCTATATTATCCCGTATAGCTAAAATAGAAAAAATAGCCTCAGCAGCACCGGCTGCACCAAGTAAATGCCCGATAGATGATTTCGTTGATGACATAGAAACTTGTGGTGCATAACTCCCTAAAACACGCTCAACAGCCGCTAGCTCTATGGAATCAGCCATCGTAGATGTACCATGAGCATTAATATAATCAAGTTCACTCACATTCACTTGTGCACGCTTAAGAGCAGCTATCATACTACGCTGAGCCCCTTCACCACTTTCTGAAGGTGCTGTAATGTGGTAAGCGTCACCAGATAAACCATAGCCAATAATCTCAGCATAAATACGCGCCCCTCGTTTTTTGGCATGTTCCAGCTCTTCTAAAACAACAACAGCTGCTCCTTCCCCCATCACAAAACCATCACGATCAGTATCATAAGGACGTGACGCCCGTTCAGGATCATCATTGCGACAAGTAGAAAGAGCTCTACAAGCTGCAAAACCTGCAAGAGATATCCGATTTATCGGAGATTCAGTCCCCCCTGCCACCATGACATCTGCATCACCAAACATAATCAAACGTGCCGCATCACCAATCGCATGCGCCCCTGTCGAACAAGCCGTTACAACAGAATGATTAGGCCCCCGTAAACCATATTGAATGGACACATAACCAGAAGCAAGATTAATCAAACGACCTGGAATAAAAAAGGGAGAAACACGACGTGGGCCCTTATCACGAAGCGTATAACCAGCTTCAACAATGCCCTCAACTCCCCCAATTCCCGAACCAATTAACACACCTGTACAAATCTGATCTTCATCACTCTTAGGAAACCATTCGGCATCTGCAAGCGCTTGGTTAGCAGCAGCCATTGCATAAACAATAAATGCATCAACTTTACGTTGCTCCTTAGGTTCCATATACAAATCAGCATTATAGGTCCCCTCTGTTCCATCCCCTAAGGGGATACGCGCAGCAATCTGGCATGGCAAATCTGATACATCAAATTCAGTGATACGTCGGACACCACTTCTTCCTTCAAGAAGTCGTTTCCAACTATATTCAATATTACCAGCTAATGGAGATACCAATCCTAAACCAGTAACAACAACACGTCTCATAACTTCTAACCTTGAACTAAACTTCACCTCTCAAAGCTCTCTTTTCAAAAGAACTCCGAAGAATATAGGCAAAAGCAATTTATGCCTTTGCCCTTTAGTAATCACGCAGAAGCTTTATCAATGAACTTGACTGCATCACCAACGGTGAAAATCGTTTCAGCAGCTTCATCTGGAATTTCTACCCCAAACTCTTCTTCAAAAGCCATAACGAGTTCAACCGTATCAAGGCTATCAGCCCCTAGATCATCGATAAAGCTTGCATTTTCTACAACTTTATCAGCATTAACCCCAAGATGTTCCACGATAATTTTCTTAACGCGCTCTACTGTATCACTCATGTTGAAATCCTCGAATTTATATTTCCTATAATTTGGTTAACTATATCGGTTCATCTAATCAAGCAATAGATGCATTACTTTAAAAGATTTTAGTAATGATTTAAAACATCCTGTGGATATCCCCTACAAAATGAACCAATCTGACATTCCGACATCAATTGATTAACGACCATATTAAAGAAATAGATGCATCTATCCATTTCAATCGTTACTATCTAAAATAATACAATTCATAAATCAATGTGGAATAAAATAAATACTCATATCATTGCCATTCCACCATTGATATGGAGTGTTTGACCTGTCGTATAGGCTGCTTCATCGCTTGCTAAATAAACAGCAGCAGTGGCTATTTCTTGCCCACTTCCCATACGCTTCATTGGAATCGCAGCCATAATGGCTTCTTTTTGCTTTTCATTAAGCTTGTCTGTCATTGCAGATTTAATAAATCCTGGAGCAATACAATTGACAGTGATATTTCGCGAAGCAATTTCTTGTGCCAATGCTTTAGAAAAACCTATCAAGCCTGCTTTTGCAGCACAGTAATTTGTTTGTCCAGGATTTCCCACAACACCAACAACAGATGTAATGTTAATAATTCTTCCATAACGGCGGCGCATCATAGAATGTATTAATTCACGCGTCAAAAGAGAAGCAGCTGTTAGGTTAACTTCTAAAACATCATCCCAGTCTTTATCTTGCATACGCACAAAAAGACCATCTCTAGTGATTCCCGCATTGTTAACCAAAATATCGACGCCATCCATTTTTCTCTCTGCAACTTCAGCCAATTGTTTAATCGATTGGCGTTCAGAAAGATTAGCGGGAAATACAAAAACATTCTGCCCTAATTCTGCCGCCACTTCTCTGAGCTTTTCTTCACGTGTTCCATGAAGTCCAACAATGGCTCCTTGTGCATGAAAGCAGCGTGCAATTGCCTCACCAATTTCTCCCGAAGCCCCCGTTACAAGAGCTTTACGCCCTGTTAATCTAAACATTTTTTAACTCCTTATAGATTAAACGCCAAGCATGCCTAGCGCTGATTCTATTTCATCAACTGTTCCAATTGTTACCCCCTTTATATCTTTGTTAATACGACGCGTTAAACCTGTTAATACTTTTCCAGAACCAACTTCAAAAAGCGTATCAACCCCATTCGCAGCGATCCATTCTATTGTTTCACGCCATCGCACCCTCCCAGTCACTTGTTGGACAAGAAGAGTAGTAATACGCTCTGGATTGCTCTCAGGTGCAACAGAAACATTGGCAATCAAAGGAACAATAGGGGACATTTTGTTAACAGTCAAAAGTGCTTTCTTCATGGCATCAGCAGCAGGTTGCATTAAAGATGAATGAAAAGGTGCAGAAACAGGAAGAAGAAGTGCACGTTTTGCACCTTTTATTGATGCAATCTCTACCGCTGCCTCAACTGCTTTTGCTTTACCGGAAATAACAATTTGCCCACCACCATTATCATTAGCAATCTGACATAGTCCTTCTCCAGAAACAGTTTCGCAAATTTCTTCCACAATGTGCTCTTCCAAACCAATCAATGCAGCCATAGAACCTTCACCAACCGCAACAGCAGCCTGCATAGCATTGCCACGAATACGCAAAAGTCTTGCCGTATCTGTGAGAGTAAATGTACCAGCAGCACAAAGAGCCGAATATTCGCCTAAAGAATGGCCAGCAACAAATCTTACCTTTTCTTCTATACGAAGCCCTAATTGTTTCATCACACGAATGACAGCCATAGATACAGCCATTAATGCCGGTTGTGCATTTGCTGTTAACGTTAAAACATTTGCTGGTCCTTCAAAAATGATCTCTGATAATTTCTCACCCAAAGCATCATCAACTTCCTCGAAAACCATCCGCGCCGCAACAAATTGCTCTGCAAGCGCTTTCCCCATACCAACAAGTTGACTCCCCTGCCCTGGAAAAACAAAAGCTGCACCCATTTATCAACTCCTAAAACTGTACAATTAAATTATTTTCTTTTGACCTTATTCATCCACACAAATCAAGATAAAGCCCTTTATTTAAAACGAATACCACACTTAAAATTATATTTTAAGGGTGGAATTTGATATAAAAACTTAGGAAAATATGGTGCTATAAACTGAATAATACTCA
>NZ_JBHIQG010000160.1:0-5590 GCF_042196425.1 Bartonella sp. AD328YNZD
AGAAGTTCCAAATACCAATCACAGAGTGTATTCCAAATGAAACGATAAAGTGTAGCGGCAGACTCATTAAATTTATAGTGTTCAATACCAATTGTCACTGCTGAAATCGTTTTAGAGAGTTCCGTTAAAATCCAACGATTAAGCGCCAGTTTTGCTTGTTCTGGTTTAAAAGCTGGATCATGCTTCACACCATTCATCTGTGCAAATCGGGTAGCATTCCACAATTTCGTAGCAAAATTACGATAACCAGCAATACGGGAAACATCAAGTTTTACATCACGACCTTGTGCTGCCATAATAGCCAAAGTAAAACGAAGTGCATCAGCGCTATACTGATCAACAAGCTCTAAGGGATCGATAATATTTCCCTTAGATTTTGACATCTTTGCACCCTTTTGATCCCGTACCAGAGCATGCACATAAACCGTTGGGAAAGGAACATCACCCATAAAGTGAAGTCCCATCATCATCATACGAGCAACCCAGAAAAAAATAATATCAAACCCTGTCACGCATAAAGATGTTGGATAAAAAGTAGACAACTCAGTCGTTTTATTGGGCCATCCTAATGTTGAAAAAGGCCAAAGAGCTGATGAAAACCAAGTATCTAAAACATCCGGATCACGGATTAATTCAACCACCTCACCATAATGAGCAACAGCTGAATCTAAAGCCTCTTCTTCACTTTTTTCAACAAAAACTGTTCCATCAGGTCCATACCAAGCAGGAATCTGATGTCCCCACCATAATTGGCGAGAAATGCACCAAGGTTGAATATTCTGCATCCAATTGAAGTAGGTCTTTTTCCAGTTATCGGGAACGAACTGCGTTTTTCCTTGTTGAACAGCCTCTATCGCTGGCTTTGCTAATTCAGCAGCATGAACATACCATTGATCTGTCAAAAAAGGCTCAATAGGAACACCACTGCGATCTCCATGAGGAACCATATGGGGATGATCATCAACAGAAGCCAAATATCCCTGTTCTTTCATCAAAGCAACAATCTTCTGGCGCGCAACAAAACGATCAGATTTATCGAGACTTTCTACTAACATTTCTAATTCATCTGATAATATCAAACCATCAAAAAATGCTTCATTCTCACGGAGAAAAATCTCAGCTTTTGGGGTAAAAATATTGATCAAGCGTAAATGATTACGCAGCCCCACTTCAAAGTCATTAAAGTCATGGGCTGGCGTGATTTTTACAGCACCACTTCCAGCCTCAGGATCAGCATGCATATCACCAACAATTAATAACCGACGACCAACAAGCGGCAAAAGAGCATTTTTACCGATAAGATTTTTATAACGCTCATCTTCAGGATTAACAGCAATTCCTGTATCACCAAGCATTGTTTCTGGTCGTGTTGTCGCCACTGTTATAAAAGTTGTCGCATCATTTGGATCAAAAACTTTACCTTCAAGTGGATATCTAAAGTGCCACAAATGTCCTTGAACTTCTTTTTGCTCAACTTCAAGATCTGAAATAGCTGTCAACAATTTAGGATCCCAATTGACGAGGCGCTTATCCCTATATATCAACCCTTGCTTATAAAGCGTGACAAAAACTTCACGAACCGCCTGCGACAACCCCTCATCCATTGTAAACCGCTCACGCGACCAATCACATGAAATCCCAAGACGGCGCAACTGGTTTGCAATAATGCCTCCAGTTTCATAACGCCATTTCCAAATACGCTCAATAAACTTTTCTCTTCCCATTTCTTGACGCGTTGGTTCTTGGCGTTCTGCAAGTTGGCGCTCTACAACCATTTGTGTAGCAATCCCAGCATGATCCATACCAGGCTGCCACAACACATTCCTGCCACGCATCCGCTGAAATCTAACCATTATATCTTGAATTGTCGTATTGAGTGCGTGCCCCATATGAAGTGAGCCGGTAACATTCGGGGGTGGAAGCATAACGCAAAAAGTTTCTGCACCACTTTTAGAACCCACTCCTGCTTTAAAAGCCCCACGAGTCTCCCATCTCTTTGCAACCCGTTGCTCTATAGAGGCAGCATCATAGTTTTTTTCTAACATTCTATCCATCCATAACGCCGCTGAACAACACAATATATGATCAAAACCTGATCAAAATTTCGTGAATCTCAGCCATTCACTAGAGAGCTCGCACAATCGCAAACAAAATCCCCATAAAATGAAAAACATAAAAATAATGTAAAAATAATTAAGACGATTTCTTAATCGCCTTCACAATCTCTTCACGCAAAATATCTTCCAGCAAAACAGGCAATTTAGACTGTAACCATTCAGCTATAGCCGGACGCAATACATCCTTTGCAATCTTTTCTGCAGAAGAAATACAATATGCAGACAATTCCACATGACCATCCCTTCCAGCGTCTGACTGTGATTTTCTTATCTCATCTTCATATTCTTTTGCTTTATAAACAGAATTCCGTTCTTCAGAAGAAAGCTTCATCTTTTGCATATCCATACCAACTGTATTATTTTCTGCCTCTATATCCTCTTTCTCTTGCGTTATCTTCCCTCCTTGATTTTCAGAAGAAAGACCAATACGATCAGCTAAAGCCTTCATAGCATCATCAACCGATAAGGTTGTATCATAAATACCCTCGGATGCCACTTCTGAAGCATTCAGTGCAACATCTTCATTTAAAAAGTGATCAGATTGAACCGCATTTTCTTCGATTATTTCACGAATAGATGTTAAAATTTCATCCATACTTGGCTCACGTAACACGCTTGAACTCTGTACCATACTTTACAACCTCTCAAAGACGCAACAACAAATAGAATCATATTTTCAGTGTATGCAAAAGAATTATAAGATCAACATGCCTCCTATGATATTTTCAAATATGCTTGTCATAAAGAGGGCGCTACACACAGTTTTCTACACTTATAAAAATAATATCTCGCCGCAATATCTTTCAACATATTCAACTGTTGACTTACTAATCTTTTAAAAACTAAAATAATTTAATAAGATTCAAAGAGATACTTTTATGTATTATCGGATATATTGAATTGTTTTTAAACCTAAATAACTTGCAGTCAACTTACCAATAGAAGATTGAACACTATAGCTCGCCACAACAGCATTACGCTCTGCCATTGCAAGCGCAATTTGAGCATTAATCAATTGAGTACGAGAATTTAAAACATCCAATGTCGTTGCTTGCCCTACGCGATTTTCTTGAACACGACCTTTCAGAGCAATTTCAGCAGCACGAACACTTTCACGATAAGCAACAACAGATGAGCGTGCGCCCTCCAACTGAAACCAAGCAGAAGTAAGTGCTTGTCGCGTATTGCTATGCGCCAAATCGAGTTGAAGCTGCGCCTGTCCAAGCTGTTCCCTTGATTGGCGAATTTGCGCAGACGTACGCCCTCCTTCAAAAATTGGGACACTCACTGACAACCCTATTGATTTAGAAACGCCATCCTCTCCAGGACCACTATAAATTCGATTATAAGACGCTGTCGCAGAAAAATCGACCTTAGGGAGCAATGCACCTTCTTTTGCCTTTACATTGTAAACACTCGCATCGACTAAATATTTAGCATAAAGGATTGCTGGATGCATAGAAACGCTCATCTGGTAAGCCATATCAAGGTTGGCAGGAAAATCTCTGGCTACGGGAGGGCTTTTTAACTTTTCAGGATCAGAACCAATAACTTGTCGATACACTGCCTCGGCTGCTTTTACATCAGCACGAGCAAGACTCAGCTCTGAAACTGCCACGGAACGTGCTGCTTGAGCTTGAGCAAGATCAACACGCCCTCCCTCACCCACATCAAATTTTGCTTTATCGGAACGAACTTGCTCTTCAAGAGCTGCCAAATTTTCTCTCCGAAGATCGGCAATACGACGTGCCTGATAGACATTAGCATAAGCCGTTACAGTTTCCAGAAAAGTATTTTGTTCAGCATTACGAAGATACTCACGTTGAGCCTGCAACTTAACTTGCGCTGAAGAAAAGATATTTTGCGTGATAAACCCGTCAAATAATCTTTGATTTAATCTCACGCCTATAGATCCAGAAGTCACATAAGGACCTGTAAAAGACTTATTGCGCCCATAGTTCCCAACCCCCTCAACTTGTGGCAACAACCCCGATCGCGCAATAACAACATCCTCTCTGGATATACGCACAGCTGCACGTTCACTATTCAACTTAGCATTGTGTTTATAAGCCTTAGAAAAGGCATCCATCAATGTTTCAGCACAAACAGTCTCTGATAAAAAAATACTCAACACCAACAACAAACATGCCTGAAACTTCTTGTTTATTTTTAACACAATACACACAACAACATACCCCAAATAAATTACGAAATTATCTTTTATTCACCGAACAAACAAGCTCTAAAATACAAAACCAGGTGTTTTTAAAAAACAAGGAAGAGGCTTTACAGCAAGATTAAAAGCACGACGAGCCGAGATGATCCCATCTTCTTTTATATAGATTTGTGCAACAGCAGCATTTCCATGCCCTTCAACCACAACAAGACGTCCACAGTCTTTCATTTGATCAAAGATACCTTGAGGAATAAAATCAACAGATCCCTCAATGAAAATCACATCATAAGGTCCCTCAACGGCATATCCTTGCTCTAAAGGACCATGAACGACAACCACATTATCACATTGATTACGTTCTAAAGCGTCAAGAGCACGTTCAAAGAGAGATTGATCACTTTCCAGCGCAATCACAGATCCTGCAAGTTTTGCAAGCAACGCTGCACAATAACCACTATTTGCACCAATATCTAAAACAACATCTGATGATTTTACAGCGGCAAGCTGTAGTAATTTTGCTAGAGACGCAGGTTTCATCAAATAGCGTGCAGGAACCCCATCTTGCACTGGACATAGAACAATATCGGTATCAAGATAACTTAACATTTTCATATCTTCCGATACAAAATCTTCACGAAATACCGTTAAAAAGGCTTCAAGAACTGATAAATCCGTTACATCGACTGTACGAATTTGATTGTCAACCATTTTGCGACGAAGCTCAGCAAAATCTGCAACCATAACGAATATTTTCTCCTAACCTACAAAAAACAAACAAAACAGCGACAATAAGGGATGAAGATCTCTTAAACTATAGGTGTTACAAAAAAGGACGCCACAGTCAACAATTAGATTTTAACTATATAATCTCTCACATAAAAGTGTCTTCACAAGAATAGAGGGAAATAATCTATTTTCCTATACCTCATCTCCCCTAAAAGCCGTTTCGTTTAAAATCGGCTGGAGGCCTCGCCCGGAATCGAACCGGGATACAAGGATTTGCAGTCCTCTGCGTAACCATTCCGCCACGAGGCCTCATCAACAAACATAAAGGTTTCCATAAGGGAAGGCAACGCATCCGTCAAGGTGTAGAAATCTTCTCACACCTTTTTTCCTCTTATTACACAATTTATCATATTTTTTTAAAAAAAGTAATTTTATCCTTTGCAAATCAGTATTGCTTTGCTATAGCCTTTTCAATTAAATAATTGGGCACCGTTCCCCGGTAGCTCAGCGGTAGAGCAACCGGCTGTTAACCGGTTGGTCGCTGGTTCGAATCCGGCCCGGGGAGCCACTT
>NZ_JBHIQG010000161.1:0-5583 GCF_042196425.1 Bartonella sp. AD328YNZD
CTTTCTCGTTCACAAATGGATAACTCTCCTGTTTTCCGGCGGAATTCTTATATTGTCCAGAGTGGAGATACACTACTTAGTATTGCACGACAAATAGGGGTCAGTGTTGAGGCATTAAAATTAGCAAATGGCATAAACAGCCATTCCATTTATATTGGTCAAGTCCTTGTGGTTCCAAGCAGGCGTACATTAGCAGCTTCAAATGCACACAATAATAACGATTGGGCAGTGTCAACAACAGAATCTGCATCCCAATCTCAAGTGATGTCCTCTATAAAAAACAAGAAGTCCTCTCCTATATATAAAGCTCCTGTAACAACGCCACTCTCTGCAAAGATGAACAAATCAAGTTCTGAGAAAAAAATTTCTAGACAGATGATGCAATTGAAACATGAGACTGGTTTGTCAAGTACTGTTACGAATACAGATAATATGATGACTCCGCAAGCCACAGGAATTTCTAAGATGCGTTGGCCAGTACGAGGGCGTTTATTAAGCCAGTTCGGTCAAAAAAAGGGAACAGTAATGAATCGAGGAATAGATATTGCAGTGCCTGAAGGGTCTTCGGTAAAGGCGGCAGAAAATGGTGTGGTTATTTATGCGGGAGATGGACTAAAAGAGCTTGGTAATGTTGTGATGATTCGACATGAAAATGATATTATCACTATTTATGGATGTAATAGTAAGCTTGTTGTTAACAAAGGACAAAGGATAAGGCGCGGTGATGAGATTGCTAAATCTGGTGTTTCAGGAAATGTTAAAACGCCACGTGTCTATTTTGAGATGCGTAAGAATTCATTACCTGTTGATCCCCTTAAATATTTAGAAAACTAATTTATTGATGACTTTTACATTTGAATAGTCTTACAGTTTATAGAAAATTCATGAAAAATAATTGATTTTCTTAAATCAATAACATTGCAGCAAAAAATCATTGGTTTCAGGAAAGTAGTTCGTTGGGGTCGTTAGGTATTACCATCTTTGTATTTATGAAAGTGTAAGACAATAGTATCATACTATTTGTCAGCTTTGAGTGTTCCAATTTCTCTTGCATTTGAGAGAAGCATGAAAAAAATATTTCACGCCTTTCTTAAAAAGTTTTTATCTACAGGCTCATTTCATATGTGTGACGTGCAAGAAAATCGTTTTGATTAATTCAGAAAGTTTGAAATGAGAGCGTTTTATTGTATTTAGATCTGTCATTTGATATCAAAAACGATAAATTATCTATATAAATTAAGTTTGTTCATTAGAAAAATTATCTTGTATAATTTATTGAGTTAGTGAAAAGATTTGTATTGTAGGATATACAATAGGGGAAAGTGAATCTATTTTTTAAGATTTTTCTCATTGTATTTTGGTATTCTGCCTCTTAAGGATTTATTGTATTTTTGTAAAGCTGTGATTAGATTATGTAGTTATTGCTTTTTATGATAAATTCTTTAGGAATTTTTTCTGTATCGGAATTTCATTTTAATAGAGTGGGAAATAACTGAGGTTTAACTATAGGAGATAAAAATGTTTATTACGAACGCTTATGCTCAAATTGCAGGCGATGTTTCCGGTGGAATTTCATTTGCTAGCGCTGTCCCATTCATTTTAATTTTTGCAATTATGTATTTTTTTATCGTTCGTCCACAGCGTGCCCAAATGAAAAAACGCCAAGAAATGCTTAATGCAGTACGTCGTGGTGATACAGTTATAACGGGTGGTGGTATTATCGGCAAGGTTACGAAGGTTCACGACGAGAGTGATGAATTAGAGGTTGAAATTGGTGAGAGTATGAATATTCGTGTTATTCGCTCAACATTAGCTGATGTGCGCATTAAAGGTGAGCCGATTGCAGAAAAAAAATCAAAACTTAATGCTAAAGCAAAAAGACCACAAAAGTCTAAATCTAAAACGGCAACGAAAGAAGATATGAGTATCTCTAAAGAGAAAAAAGCTATATCAAAGGAAAATGCATCTTAAGGTGTAATGGCAGTTTATTACATTTTTTAAGCATTTTTATAAAAAGCTTGGCAAGATCAAGACAATTTCATTGAAAAATGGGCTTTTATAGTGGCTACAGAAAATGGAGTTTTTGTTTTCTTTAGATTATTAAAATAGTTGTTTTATTTATAGAATATTACGCAATTTTTTTCTGTTTTTTTAACAAGATCATTGTTTTTATAAAAAGAGATTTGTGAGTAAATAAGCTGAGGAAACTTTTTAAAAAATAGATTTATTTAAGCAAGTATAGCATTTTACTGCGGTTTATTCCCAAATTTTCATATATTTGTTGTATGATAAGATTAGGGTATTATATAAAAATTTTCACTTCAATACTAGGCTATGTTTAACATATCAATGTTTATATCATCCTTACTTTAATTTTTATGGTGAGAAGTAGCAAAGACAATTGGATTATTCAAAAATAAAAGGTGCATATTCATGTTCGATGCAATTCAAATTCGTGAAGCACATTTTCCAAGTCGCGCACCTATTGATGCTTATGGAAATGGTGGGTTTCGTTTTGCTGATATGTCTCATAGAGGTTCTATTATTTGTGTACCATCAGGCATTTATGGCATTGAGATGGCAGGGCCTGTTCCCACTCAAGGGGATATATCTCGTATTTTAGAAGAAGCTTCTGAAATCGAAGTTTTATTAATAGGTACTGGAATTGAATTATTACGATTACCTGAAGAGTTACGGGTGCTTTTATGGGAAAAACGTATTTCATCAGATACAATGAGTACGGGAGCGGCGGTCCGTACATTTAATGTTTTATTGGCTGAAGATCGCGCTGTTGCGGCGTTATTATTTGCGGTAGAATAGAGTATTGTTTAATAAAAAAAAGGCTCTGGTCTAGCATGAAAGACTTGTGTAATTATTTCCTGCGCTGTAAAATACTGTCGTTTAAGGCGGTGATATAAGGGTATAGAATGTACATAACTTAACACATTAAGTGTTTTTAAATACAGCAGCAAGTATTCAGGACAAAGTTTGCTCGTAGTTCCTAATGAATCACATGAGTGATCAGCTCTTGGCACTTGAGACAGTTCATAAGAGGCATTTTAATTCTTTCTTATACAGTTTTTGCCTACAAGCCAGTTCCGCTTGTGACGTGCAAGGGAATAGTTTTTATTGATGTAACATGAAATTGGTTTGAAATGAAAGCATATCTACGATATTTGGGATTCTAATTTAACATACAAAACACAAAATTGTCATTATAAATCAATGCATTTATAGTAACAGAAACGCACCGAGAGCAATTGGATTTTTTACAAATTGGTGTTGGTAAGAACCTTTGTCTTTTAGAGTGGGGAGGAGGTCAATGATTTGATGAAGTTTTTGTGATCAGTGCATTTTTTATAAAATAACATTGTCATCTATCCACTGAAAAAGTGTTTTGCGTTGTTTGTTGTTCAAGTTTTACTATGCATGTTACGATTGGTTTTTAGCTTTTTTACTGCAAATGAAAACTTGAAGTCCGATAAGATAAGTTTTATCAGAAAAATTATTTATTTAATTTTTTCTTTCTAAAACGAAAAGGGACTAGAAAAGAAATTTTAATTCATAATACAGTTAAGAGACGCATTTAAAAATCTTATTTTCTGAACTGTATTTGCCTATCTTTCATTTTTTAATATGAATAAAAAGAGGGTATTAATTTAATTGCTAAAAAAGGGACGTTAATAGGTTCATAGAATGATAGGCTCTCTTCCTTATTGTCTTGATATTTTACGTACCATAGATCGTGATCGCTATATATCGGTTTTATTTGCGCCTAAAAAAAAGCGCCAAGCATTGGCTGCTCTTTATGTATTTAATGCTGAAGTTTCTCGTATCCGCGAAAGTGTACATGATCCACTTATAGGAGAAATACGGTTACGTTGGTGGTATGACGCTATTGCTCATGGTGAAATGCAAACGAGTGGAAACAATCCGATTTTGAATGATTTATTAAAAGCAATGACTCTTTTTAATTTACCTAAGACAGCTTTTTTACGTTATTGTGATGCGCAAATTTTAGATCTTTATCACAATCCAATAGAAACACTTCATGATCTAGAGCATTATTGTAGTGAGACAGCAGGCATAATTTTACAGCTTTCTTGTCAGATATTAGATCCTGAAACTGCACAAGAGTTTACAGATATCTATGAACACGGAGGGATTTCTCAAGGATTAAGCGGTGTATTGCGTCTTTTATCATTCATGCAATCACGATATCAATATTATTTACCCACTGATATATTAAAAGCTGTAGGAGTGAATAGGGAAGATTTGGAATCTCATCGTCTCAGTGATCAACAAAAGAATTGTATTGTTGAAGCTATGGTAGCATTATCGCGCGATCATTATAACCGATTTTACGAGTATTCTTGTACTTTACCGAGAGTTCTTAAGCCAGCTTTTCTTCCATTGGTCATTGTACCGGCTTCTCTTCAAAAAGCTATACAGCTGGGGGCAGCAATTTTTCAAGAGAGCGCAACTTTGCCATTGATGTATCGCTATTGGTTGATAACAAGGGCAGCAATAAGCGGCAATTTTCCAAAGATATTGTAAAAGAATATTACTATGTTGGAATGCGTGACATGTAGACTGATTTTCTCATATGAAGATAAAGGAGCTATTGTGATTCCAAACCATTTTTTTGTTATAAAAAATGTTGATGTTTTGGTTGTTATGAACACAAAAGAATAAGAAATTTTGTGATCTTGAAAATACGGTATATTTTTTAATCAGTAGTATGTTTTATTCAGTGTATTGGATAGGTGAGATGCAGAGAAAGAAAAACATGAAATAAAATTTCTATTTTATGAGACAAGTTATCTTAGCAGTCTATAAGTCTATAAAAAACTCTTATTTTTGAGAAATTATAACATCATAATTGATGACTGTTATGATTTATGAATATATTGATTTATAATGATAATTCGTTTTTTCTCATATTGAATGAGAGTCTTGAATAGAACAAGATTTCTCCATTTTTATAATGAATTTTAAAAATAGTTTTTTTATCTATTATAAGTTGGGTGTGTAAATGAAATCATTTAAGGAAGAAGCAATACGCTCCCTATGAATGAATATTAAGAGTAGCAATATGAGCTATGAATGAATGACGATAGGGATGACATTTATAGCTTAATGGGCGACAACCTTTGGATGGATAATGTTTTTTAATGCATTGCAAAAACGATTCTACATTCCATTGACTATTTTCTCGCAAATCCATACATGCACTGTTTTGCGAGAAAATGAATCATTATAAAAACGCTGATACTAAGATATGCAGACAAGAAACCTGTCTTACCTCTTAAACTATAGACGAAGAGCGATAGACACTTTATCAAATAAGCCCTTTAAATTATGCACAATCTTTTTATTGGAGAGCGTTAAAGATCTGATTATAATTTGTGCTATTAATTTCCAAAGGATGTTCTTTATTGGCAACTTGGAGCATTTCTAGCTTAAGATCTTCTCTTATCATCATATCTATATTGGCGCGGACCTCAGTTGAAAGAGTATGAGACGTGATATCTTTAGGCATTGTTACAGTCTTTATTTGATAAATGATACGGTTTGTTGCAA
>NZ_JBHIQG010000162.1:0-5554 GCF_042196425.1 Bartonella sp. AD328YNZD
TGCTGCCTCGTATATAAGAACAGGCTTTTATTGCTACAAGAGAATAATGAGAGAAACATCTCCAAAATAAAAAATTTATTTTAAAATAGGCACTCTAATGACCCATAAATACCATATTTATGAGAGACTTGAGAGCATAATATATTTTTCTTGCAATTCTCAAAAAATATATCTTTCTATAAAAATTAAAAAATAAAAGAATGATTGCACTCTCGCTCTTGATCTTCTCATCATTGATAAAATCGTACTCACGTAAAAGCTTTTTAAAAGGCGAATAATTTATATCACAAATATTATAGATTTTTCTTGGACTAAAATAGTCATCATATCTAATGCTCATATCAGTAAAGGTATTATCTATCAATCTCCTTTCAAAAATTCTCCCTCTAACGGTCTCATTGTTTGCGGCTATTTGAAATCTGTGCTTTAAATTCACCTAAAGCGTTTTTTCTTAACTGTATAATTTTGAACTTTGAAAATATATAAAAATACCTCTGTATAAACGCTTTAAAATGCCAAAAGCTGTTATAATATTAAAAATTGGTAAAGTGGTTAATGATTGTTCTGTATTATATCTTCATTAAGTAAAATAGTAGTGCATCATAGATTTTATACCATTTGCAAATACTATTTATGAGATGAACACGGAAGCGTTAAGAGGTGTGTTGTCATTGTAAATCTTACTGTCTTCTTTTAAATTTCAAGAATTCTATGATTTTTATATTCAAATCAATTTCATTTTAGTATTTCTTTCTTTTATTTTAAATAAAAGCTCTGCTAAAATAAAAAATATTCAAAGTGTGAATCTTATGAAGGAGGGTAAATCAATGATGACATCTATTATTAAGAAAATAACAAATCTCATCTTTAAGAATATAATACATACACAATATCCATATAAAAAGGTTATCATAAATATCGTGTGTACTCTTCTCTTTGCTGGTATAATCCTGCCAGCAGGTGCTCAGCAATATAAACTTGGCGACATAGAAATTCTCAATCCTTGGACACGCGAAACACCTAGAGGTATAAGAGTTGGTAGCGGTTATCTCTACATTATTAATCACAGTAATACCCCAGACCGTTTGGTTTCTATTTCCACAAACGGAGTAAAAACAACAGAGATACACTCTATGGCTGTCGTTAACGATATTATGAAAATGGAAAAAATGCACAATGGCATTGAAATTCCGGGAAATGGCGAAATCACGCTTAAGCCTGGCGGTGATCATATTATGTTCATGGGGCTTTCACAACCATTTAAGTTAGGTGATAAAATTAGCGCAAAATTAACATTTGAGAAAGCAGGAACCATTGATGTTGATTTCTCTGTAAACGCTATGAAAGTACCATCACCTTCTAAATCCTCTCCTGTTCACTAAGCTCCTTTTATTATAAATACACACTTTATAAAATGAAGAAGTGTGAAATTTTTTACGCTTCTTTATTTTTTGTTTAATGCCATCAGTAAAAAATTATCCCCTTTGATGAATTAACTATGGTCAATTTCAGGAATACGTAAAACTTGACCAGGATAAATTTTATCGGGAGATTTTAGCATTGGCTTATTGGCTTCAAAAATAAATGTGTTTTTATTACCTTGCCCTTTTCCATAAACCTCTTCAGCAATTTTCCAAAGATTATCACCAGATTTAACCTCATAAAAGCGAGAAGTTTTTCTAGGCGTTGTATCTATAACCTTTAATTGATCAACATCTACAGAAGAGATACCTTGTGAATTGCCAACAACCAGCAGTGCTTTTTCAAGTGTTTCCCTATCTGGAACTTCACCGCTTAAAATAGCTTTACCGTCTTCAACTTGAATATTGACTTTTTCTGTACCGAGTTGAAAATGATCAAATGCTCTCTTAAAATCCTTTTCTTTTGGTTCATGATCCCCAATACCTAACTTTTCTCCTACAGTTTTAATAAAATTAAAAAATCCCATTACGACCTCATTTCGTGTAGCAGAAACAAATTTTTGTGCATATATTGCCACATTCTTTTCTTTGCTCTTAAAACACATAGGCAGATTTTCTAAACTTCAATAATCAAAACTACATCTGTTCAATTATGAGACAAATACAATAATAAACTTTGTAATAAACCTTGATAAAAAAAGCCTTTATGAAAATTTTCTCTCAAATGAAGGGATCTTAATAGACGTAGAAACATTATAAATTATGAAAGCAAAACAAGATTTTACAGTAATGACAAAAGGTTTTTTACTTTGCTACAATTTGTATCATATTTGTTTTGCAAAAAAAATATGAACTCCCATATAAATAAGTGTGGGTAATTTGCTACCACAGCAATAGAAAGGTCTAAGAAACCATGAAAGATACACCAACAATCACGCAAACGATTGTACTTGTTGATGATGATCGCAATATTTTGACATCTTTATCTTTTGCGCTTGAGACAGAAGGATATCGGGTTGAAAGCTATACAGATGGAGCATCTGCACTCAAGGGTCTCACACTTCACCCTCCACACTTAGCTATTTTTGATATTAAAATGCCCCGAATGGATGGGATGGAACTTTTGCGTCGTTTGCGTCAAAAATCTGATCTTCCAGTTATTTTTCTTACCTCTAAAGATGATGAAATTGATGAATTATTTGGTCTCAAAATGGGAGCTGATGATTTTATTACTAAACCTTTCTCCCAACGTCTTCTTATTGAACGAGTGAAAGCTATTTTACGCCGTTCTAATGCACGTAACCAACCACTTTCTACAGGAACTTCTTCCACCTCTTCTCTCAAACGTGGAGATCTTGTGATGGATCAAGAACGCCACACCTGTACATGGAAAGATAAACCTGTTATTTTAACCGTTACGGAATTTTTGATTCTGCAAACCTTAGCACAAAGACCAGGAGTTGTAAAAAGTCGTGATGCTTTAATGGATGCTGCTTATAGTGATCAAGTCTACGTAGATGATCGCACCATTGATAGTCACATTAAACGTCTGCGTAAAAAGTTTAAACAAGTGGATGATGATTTTGCAATGATTGAAACACTTTATGGTGTAGGTTATCGTTTCCACGAGGTATAAAGCTACTTTGTCGCAAAAATTTGAATGGCAATCAAATCGATGACAGACAATTCTCAACTGGAAACTTTACAAAAAACAACCGTTAATGGTACCTCCTCAACGCCATTTCTTATGTTCGCTGGTTTGCATCTTCGAACACAACGTCTCTTTAGACAATTGCTTTTTTCCAGCCTCACACGTCGCATTGTTATATTAAACATTGCTGCCCTTGCCGTTTTAGTTACAGGCATTTTATACCTTAACCAATTTCGCGATGGTTTAATTGAAGCAAAAATCAAAAGTTTATGTACCCAAGGAAAAATTATTGCTGGGGCTATTGCTGCTTCTGCAACAGTAGATACAAATTCTATCCTCATTGACCCTCAAAAACTCTTAGAGTTACAGACTGGTGAAAGCGTTACACCCGCTCCTCAATCAACCGATTCTTGGGATTTTCCTATTAACCCTGAGCAAGTTGCCCCTCTTTTACGGCGTCTTATTACACCTAAAACGACAAGAGCACGTATCTATGATCGTGATGCTACTCTCCTTCTTGATTCGCGCGTTCTTTATTCTAGTGGAGAAGTTTTTAGTTATGATTTACCCCCACTTAAAACAGAACAAAACATGTGGGATCGCCTTACTTCATGGTATTCAAGCGTATTTTATGGCAAAGGTATTGCTCTTGACAGAGAACAAACAAAAACCAGTGGTATTGCTTATCCAGAAGTGTACCGCGCATTAAACGGATCTCTTGCTACGGCTAAAAGACGCAACAGACAAGGGCAATTAATTGTTTCTGTTGCCGTTCCTGTTCAACGCTATCGCGCAGTGGTTGGTGCTCTTCTTCTTTCAACCACTGGTTCCGATATTGATAACATTGTAAAAGGCGAAAGACTGGTTATCTTTAAAGTTTTTGCCGTTGTAGGTAGCGTACTTTTGGTTCTTTCTCTCTTTTTGGCCCATACGATTGCCCATCCATTAAGTAAATTATCTGCCTCGGCTAATCGAGTGCGTAATGGCAATAATCAGCGTGTGGAAATTCCTGATTTTTCAATGCGTGAAGATGAAATTGGTCACCTTTCAACTTCTATTCGTGATATGACCAATGCCCTTTATATGCGTATTGAAGCCATTGAACGTTTTGCTGCTGATGTAAGCCACGAATTAAAAAATCCTCTCACCTCCCTACGCAGTGCTGTTGAAACGCTCCCTCTGGCTAAAAATGAAGAAGCACAAGAGAAATTGCTTGAAATTATTCAACATGATGTGCGCCGCCTTGATCGGTTGATTACAGATATTTCTGATGCATCGCGGCTCGATGCAGAGCTTGCACGAGAAACTGCAGAGATCGTTGATATGACACCGCTTTTGGAAAGTCTTGTTCATGCTGTTCAGGAAGTGTATCGTAATACGCAAACTATTGATATAAGCCTTAATATTGTCCCACGTCCTCATGGAAAAGCCTATCTTGTATTGGGACACGAACTCCGTTTAGGACAAGTGATTTCAAATCTTCTTGAAAATGCGCGTTCTTTTATTCCTCGGAATCGTGGCAAAATTTGCATTACTATGAAAAGTCATGCTTCAACCCTTATTTTAACCATTGAAGATAATGGCCCAGGTATTCGTTCAGAAAATATTGAACGCATTTTTGAACGTTTTTACACAGATCGACCAAATGAAGATGCTTTTGGACAAAACTCTGGACTTGGCCTTTCTATTAGTCGGCAAATCATCGAAGCTCATAATGGGACAATTACAGCCGAAAATATTATTGATCCTACACTTGGGAAGTGTAAAACTGGTGCACGTTTTACTATTATGCTTCCGCTTGCTAAATAAATCTTTTATCCAAAGTAAAAGACATGAAAACAAAATGTGAAATACTCCACGCAAATTGCCTGCAACTAGGCGGCAAGGGGCTGTTAATTATAGGTCCATCTGGATCAGGAAAATCAACCATCACCCTTTCTTTGCTTGACCGCGCTGAGTGGTCAAAACGTGAAGCGAAGCTTATCAGTGATGATTATACAATGTTGCGTGCGGAAAATGGAAAGCTTCACGGATACACTCCTGATAATTTAGAGGGCGGCATCGAGATTCGTGGCGTGGGTCTTTATATGATAGAATTTGAAAAGCACACAACTATCGATTGTGTTATTTTTCTCGGTCCGAAGTATGAACGTTTTTCCACAAATAAAACTTTTCAATTTGAAAATTTGCACATTCCTCTTTTAAAACTTCCCTCTCTTCGTGAAGCCGATTGTACAGCCATTTGTCAAGCTATTGAAGCATTTTTGTTTAGAAGAATATGGCAAAAATCTGTCTAATTTTTTTCTAAAGATAAAAAAATCACAATTTTTGCCTTTTTTTTGCAAATTTTTCTTGGCAGCAAGATAAAGCCTTGTACAATGTCTTTCCCACCAACTATGGTCGGGTCTTATTAGTTAACAGGAGTTTGCGTAAATGATTGGACTCGTGCTTGTAACGCACGGTGAGCTGGCTGTCGAATTTT
>NZ_JBHIQG010000163.1:0-2976 GCF_042196425.1 Bartonella sp. AD328YNZD
TTTAAATTCATCATAAATGGCTTTTTGCGTCTTTTCACGCCCGTTTAAAGCCTCAGCCGCCTCTGCAATGATTTGATCACAAGCTTGCGGCAATAAATCAATCGCCGTTAAACGTCCACGCCCGACCTTGCGCATCCTTCACCTCATATTTTATTGATGAACGTTTAGGCCGCTTAATCCCCTCAATGGAAAAGCTTCGGTCTAAATGACGTGCTCCCCGTTCTGTTAATGCCGCAAGAAAAACCGAACCCACACATTTTAACGTAACAGCACCTTGATCTTCCATCCATGCCAGTTCATTATGCACAAAGTCGCGATCGCGCCTGATGCCATAACTGTATAAAAGCCGCTCAATCATCGCACTCGATAAAGTTTCACTGCGCTCACAAGCAAGCCCTTTTAAAATAATCAACCGCGCTTCTTCACGGATGATTTTATCCATATCTGCTTTCATTTCTTGGCATTCTCCAACAAAAACTCTTGCAAGCGCTCACCAATGGCTGCCACCGGTTGTAATTGTGCAGAAAGCGTATTGAGGCGACCATTCAATTTCTCCATATTTACTTCCAATCTTTGCAGCGCATCACGATCAGGCAAAAAATCCATCTCTGTTTCTAACTTTTGCACACGCTCTTTAAGCGCCGTGATATCTTTCAGCATTTCCCGCGCACCGGAAGAAAAATAGGCTCTCAAAACCCCACAAATCGCAATAACCGATAACAATAAAGACAACCAGCCATTGGCAACACTGATATCCAAGTTCACTTAAAAGTCCCCTCTCTTGTGCCTAAAATCGCCCTCTCCGCAGCTTTTCTGCGCTGTTCACAAATCAATAAAGCAGCACGATCACGCCCCCAATAGTGCACCACTTCGCGCGCATTCAAAGCACGCTCTGGCAATAAAGCTGGGCGGGAACACGCCATGCGAACAACAGGCGGCAATTCAACCGATAAAAAATGATAAGAAAGGCTACCCACCGGCTTGTGTGTTGAGCAAGCGCACACGCTCAAGCCCAATGCCACCGCCAGTAACCGGCAACTTCCCATTGACTTCCTCCATTTTGATAAGCTTTTGTTCTAAAGCAGAAATCACCCCTTGCGCTCGATGCTCAGCTTCCAACGCTGCTTGTCTTTGTCGCTCTTGTACAAGCAGTGCACGTGCTGAAGCCTTGGCAATCTCCAACTGCCAATACAAATCACGCGCCTTTTCCGCTTTTAAAATTTGCGCTTTCATAAAGCCAAAAGCCGCCAACATCACACTGACAAAAAAAAGCAGACCAAAAGACAGTTTTGAAACAGCGCTAAACATTGCTTTTATCTCCCCACCCCGTTATCTCCACCCCATCATAGGAGCGGCTATGCCGCTTATGGGAATGTTTCCTATTAGAAAAATCCATAGAACCAAAGCCACGATGCACCCCCAGATTGCCAACAATAATCGCCACCATCGAAGGAATAGAAATGCTCGCCATATCAACAATATGCGGAGCCCCCCACAAACCACCAGAAACGAGCAAAAAAATAACCCCCCAAGCAAACCAAAAAGACCACCATAAATAGAGCCTAGAACCACGATAAGAGGGCTTCATGCTTTCACCTCGCCTCCAAGCCCCAAAAGCTTTTTAGCGCGGTTCAAATAAATCAAACGTTGCACAAGTCCATTCTTGCCCCCATTGATCGCCTTGGTAATCCTGAGATAATCATCTTGATCAGCCAGCCTATTCAAGCCTTTCATTTGCCAAAACCAAACAGCAGACCAAAGCGCTGCTGGAAACTTTTCCACCTCTTCTGGAAAAGCCTCACAATCAACCGCTTGTTCATCGACTAAGCGCCAAAACTTCGTAAAACGACGATAATTATTGCGCCCCGTCAACTGGATCAAACCACGCCCCTTAAAGCGCACCCCATCACCAGGGTTGATATTGCCTAAATCACGCCGCCCCTCATAAGCACGCCCAGAGGCATATTCACAAACGGTAAAAAAGCCATCACTCTCATGCGCACATTGGCTTAAAAAATGCGCAATACGCAACGGTGTTGTGAGTGCCCCATAGGATAAAGCTTCAGGCAACACGCGTGCCATTTCAACAATAATAAAATCTTGACGCGCATGATGCGCCAGTTTAGGCGCAAGACGATGAAGAAAAGAAGCATCTATTGAAATCATAACAAACCACTCAATGCATAAAAATCCATGCGCAGTTTATCGGATCTCCACCCCCCAATATAAGCCTGACACTGTCAGTCAAAACTCTCAATACTCATAAAACTCTGGAAATAACGAACCTTGTGGTTCTTGCAAAGATATTTTCTTCTTCAAGCGATAGGCTGTACGCACATGCATACCAGAAACAGCAGCGGCAGCATCCACCGACCAGCCTTTTTGCAACGCTTGCACCATTTTTTGCCGCCGTTCAGCATCTCTGCCAAGGGGGATAAGAAGGCGCACTCCCGAACCATTAAAACAAAAATAGTTGATCAATTGCTGCGCTTCTTCAAACCCAACAATCTCAATCAACCAATCCGCACTCTCAAGACGCCCAGGTATATAAACTTCTCGTCCACCAAAAGCCCGCATCATATTCCATGCTGCTTCACTGCCCGCAACATCAGCTATTTCTCGCAATAAGGCAGGAAAATCGCTATAGACTTCCTCTTGCATACATGCTTACCCCTCGCTTTTTACACTTTTACGGATTTTCCGCCCCCAAACATTCATCACTTCTCTAAAATCGCTCCCATTCATCTCGCCCAAAGCTTTACCACTTAACGCCATAACACTTTGATAAAAAGCACCAAGCTCAAACACAGCATCCGGATTTAAACACTTCCATTGGGCACACAAAATGGAAATGCTTGGTTTCTTCCTCCATGAATCTTCGCGGTTTTTCCCTCTCCAGTCAACCCCACCCTCACGCTGCAACCAACCTTTCAACGCCTCAATGGCTCTGCATGCATCATCGCTATCGCGTAAAAA
>NZ_JBHIQG010000163.1:3076-5539 GCF_042196425.1 Bartonella sp. AD328YNZD
CGAATATGATCAACGCCTGTCTGTCTTTTCACAAAGGCAAGCAACGCCTTATCTGAACGATCACGGATAATGCCAAGATTCCACCCAGCAATCCAGAGCGCCTGGAGCTTCTTGGCATATTTTCCCTCTAAAAGCTTGCCATTGACCTCACCCCCATATGCTCGCATTTCTTGCATCACAAAGCGCTGTTCTGAAAAATTCAAATCTTTTGCCGATTGCTTGCCTGTCAATCGAAAAAGCAGTGCGCGATAGGTCTCATCATCAAGACCTAACGCGCGTTTGCCCATATGAATAGCCGCTAAAGACATGGTATCCCCTTATTATCTCCCTTTTATGTCTTGGCTAAATCAAGCGTCACAGCCCGCCAAGGGCTTTCCAATGTATCGCGCTCATAAAAACGCACATATTCCTTAGATGTCGTCACACGGATCGCTTCACGAATGGCACGCATCGCCTCTTTCCAGCGTGGATCATCAATATCCAAACGCAGCAACATAAAGATTTCCCCCCGATTCACCTTACCTTCTTTATCCGTATTAAAAGCACGTGTAATAATCGCACGGATTTCAGGGCGTGCATCCGCAGACCACTCATTCAAACACTCATCAAGAAGGCTTTTAGCAATTTGCAATTGCGGTCCAAAATCAACACTTTCCTGAACTTGCACCTTAATGCGTTGCAAACCATCAAAGCTTGTATACGTGCAATTGCCCTTTTTGCCACGCCGCTCCACACCATATTCTTGCGCAAGCAAGCTATCAAAACCACTCAAATCCGCAATCGTATGGCTGTTAAAACGTGCAATCCTTGCCGATAATTCTTTCGCAAAACCCATAATTTTGCGCACCGTTTCATCCTCAAGCAAATCCGCAGGGCGGATTAGGCTTACTGGCACCAAAGCCCCTTTCGCATCCTTCATATAACGCGTACCTTCAAGTTCAATTTGTGGATTCATCACCAACTTCCTCCTGTGTTTTTTGAAACCGACGAAACGGTAAAATAGAACCCGATAAAGGGTCATATCCCGCTTTCAATTGCCAACGACACCGCATAAGCTCATGACCTAAAATATGATTATAGCCCGCGAGACGACGCAAATAATCATTCAATTCTCGAACATCTTTCGCACTCAGAAAAATGCCCTCCATTTCATGCTTGAGTAAAGCAGAACGCAAAGCAACCAAGCAATCTCTCACCATATAAGGGTTCCGTTCCATCATTTTCCGCCTCCAAAATCCATATGAATAACCGTTCCTTTCTCACCCTCATCACTCTTGGCATGAAGCGCTTGGCTACAACGTAAAGCTTCCACAACTTGGCCTTCCAAAACCGCATCAGCCTCCCCCAAACGGTGAACACTCAACTCCAATTCAAGCAATAACGCCAAATCAACACACAATTTAAGCTTTTCTCCAATATCAAAACCGCATTGATAATCGTCATAAAGACCAACAAGCGTATCGGATAATTCTTTGTCGCATAAAGGGATCATGCCAATTCCTCCACGTCACGGTTTTTCCATGCCGCTTTGACATGTTTAAGGGTCACCTCACACCCATCTCCAAGCGCTGCCATGCGTGCCAACATCATGGTTTTGTCAATTTGCCGCAAAGCTCCTGCTTTCAAACCAATTCCCGTCAAAAACTTTATCGCACCAACATCTTCAATCCCCCAATCATGAATGCGCGCTGCAATATCCTCACTATAGGGCTTGCGACGCTTCAAATGCATCGCCAATCGGCTTTTAATTTGCGCATAAGAGGGACCATTTTGACGATGAACCAACCGTCCAGAGATTTCATCATTGCCAACCAAAGCCAACCCCGTACCATTGATATCAACAAAGTGGCGCAACTGATTAATCGCTTCATCCGTTAAATTTTGCGCCTCATCAACGATCAACAACGTGCCACTGCCCACGCGCTCTAACTTTTTGCCAATAGCACGCGTTAAGCGGGTGGGATTATATTCCACCACCTCCAATTCTGCTGCCATATCATTCAAAATACCATGAACACTACGCGTATGCGGGCTTGCTGTCACCAGATAAACATGCGGGCGGGTCGCGCGGTAATGGCGGCAGGTTTCGGTCTTACCACTGCCCGCATCAAGCGTAATCATCACCATATCCCCCGTACTTTGCGCCAGTGTTAAAGTATCAATGATCTCACTAGCAATTCGATTCCTCTGAAAAGCCGGCTTTTCAGGAATGCGCTCCAAAAACCCCGCTGTTTCCTTTAAAACCTCAACCCATTGTTGAACCTTCGCATTTTGCTTCCCCAACTGTCCCGCATAACTGCCCGCATACCATTGCGAAAACGTCCCATCCGGCATGCCTATGCGCCGCGCCACTTCCGCCTTAGACCAATCATTCATTTGCCCCAAAGCTCTCACTGAATCCACAAGCTCATTCCATAAAGCAATGTCATCACTGTTGCGGTTTTGTGCTGTTCCATTGGGCTG
>NZ_JBHIQG010000164.1:0-5486 GCF_042196425.1 Bartonella sp. AD328YNZD
AAGTCAGAAACTGGAAGCGTCTCACTCAAGTGTGGAGAAGGTTGTTCCTGAGTGTTTGGCCGCAAAGTCATCTGATCAGCTAAAGATGGTGAAGATGTTAAAACAGCAGCTTGTTGCTTTTCATCAGAAAGAGGATGAGGAACTGATGGAGGTAACGCTACACGAGTCTGATTTTCTTGAGAAGAAGATACCAAAACGCTAGAAACCTTCTGTGCTTCTCTTAAATGACGTGGAGGCCGTGACTTAGGAGGTTGCTTTTTAGATGGACGACGATCAGCCTTTTTTCCTCCAGAAGAATCCCCTTGATCAGACAAGGTAAGAGGAACCTTCATCTTCTTGTTTCCACATTGTATCTCAGTATTCGAACGTCCCATATCTTCAGAAGAATCCCTAGATAAATACCAAGTTGTAGAATAACCACTAGAACTCGCACATCTTTTTCTCTTCACTAATTGATACTGATAGGTCCCACCATCAACAGCTGTAATGCCCTTGCCCGAAAAATCTGTCAGAGTAAAATTAGCTCCTTCATTTTGGCTTCTATCGGTAACTAACGGAATCTCAGTAACAAAACTATTCCTTTGTGAGAGAGGACCTGTAATTTCAGCACCAGAATCTGCAACGTGTATTTTGTGATTACCTGCCCCCTCACCAATCGTCAAGTAATCACTTGCCTCCCAAGTAGCACTAATATTGAATCGAAAATGCAAATCCCCTGAAAGTTTCTCAACATGAAGTGAAATATGACGTGGATCATACGGAATAGAAGTAAAAATAACCGTTCCTCCATGTCCCCCTAAATCTTCAATTTCAATCTGAGGTTTTTCTCCTATATTCCGTTCACCGACCTCAAATATTGTTTCATCAGCTCTCTCTTCTATAGGAATCTTTTTCTTAGTGATATGGTTTGTCCTATCACCAGCAAACAAATAAAGTTCTCCATGATTATTGACCCTTACTTCTCCAACGACTTTTTGAATACCAGAGTGAAACCATGACCTAGCAGAATCCGTAATTGTTAAAGTATCCACAAACCCTTCAGGATATACAACTTGAATAGCCTTCTCCTTCAAAGTAGTAGCATAAGACTCTCCTAACGCTAAGACGTGTTGTCTGCCATTCTTAGAAATCTCAGCATACATTGATTTTCCCCCCTCTTGTCTTTGCTTCGCGTAAAGATTTTGTTCTCCGTTATCTCCTACTTTCGTATACCAAACCACTGCCCCATCATACACATTCTGCTGACCCACTGCTCCACTACCCCCAGAAACTGTAGTATTAGAAGCACTACTCCTTCTCTCCACGCTTGTAAGATCAAGGTTTGGTTCTTCATGAACAAACTGCTTACCTCCAAGAATTTTAGCATCTATTGCATTTCCTCCACGCGTAACTATTTGCATCCCCCCTTTTTTAATAGTGGAACCTACAGAAGTTGCTCCATTTTCAACAATCTCAACACTGCCATCCCCAACCACAATATTGCTGCTGAAAAGGGAAAGAGTCAGGGCTGAACCTTTTGGTATTTCTGCTCCATTTCCCACATATTCTACTATTGCTAGTCCTTTACTTCTGCTCTCAGCTGTACTTGCAATTTGCACAAGACAACTACTGATCATCAATACTGAAAAACTTAATTTGTATTTATACCGCATTATCCACACTCCATTCTCAATTATTTAGAAAAATATCCCACAGCTACGTAGGTAGCTCATTTTAGATTGTATCATAATGTGTTTTAATTATGTCTAAACACAATTTTTTAGTGTATTTTTTTAATCTAAACAACTATAAGTTGTTTATCTATAAACCACTAAAAACTCTAACTTAAGGCAGAAAAACTGAATAAAATTCAAAATATTTATTTGAATTCAAGGAATAATTTGCATATTTGGAATTATGGATGAAAAAAATGCTCGTGCCCTTTAATGGGGCACTATCTTCACGTGAAATAAAACGCCATTGGAGTGTACATTCACGCGCTTGTTTTAAAGAGATATCTCTCAAAGCCCCAAGCCCATTTCCTAACGTTGACCATGAATAGTATAATGGTAATCCATGAGCATCATCATCTTTACGCTTATGGCGAAGCAAACCAGCACCATCACGCACTTTTCTAGCTCTAAAATGCTGCAACGCAACACTCTTTTATACTTGAAGCAATTTATAAGAGGTACATTTAATTCTCTCTTGTACAATTTTTATCCACGCAAGCTTCCCCGCTTGTGACGTGTAAGAAAATGGTTTTGATTAATTTAACATGGAGCAGATTTGAAATAAGAGAATCTTACGATATTTGGAACTCTCATTCAACATGCAAAACAATGAACACTCTTTATAAATTAATACCTTATCTTAAAAGAGAGTATAAAAGCATCCTTACTCTTTGAGTAAGATCTCTATACTCTCGAGAAGACAGAGCTAGCTTTATCTGTTTAAGCTTACAAAATAATGACATTTATAAAGTTAATCAGCCGTGTACACACATATTTAGAAACTATAGCGTAACCCCAAAATACCTTGAAGAGCATTCTTAATCTTATGTCCTTTTAGATAGTATGTTTCCGCATAAAGTGTTAGTTTATCATTGACCGAACCGTTTAAGCCAATTCCCAATTTACCCGCACTGCCTGATAAGTCCGTGATAAATTTATGCTGGTTATTAATTGTCGTATAATTATTATCTATATTCTCACGCAACCAAGCTGCCATAATGTAAGCTGTTAATGAAGTTTCTGAATTCACAAAAAATTCATGTCCTGCAGTCAATCCAACTTCACTGCGGAATGAAGTCAATGGGCTTAAATCACCGACCATTCCATTGGAAAGTTTTATTTTTTTACCTTCAACCTGCAAACCTGTTAGCTTGATATAAGGCTGCATCCAAGTATTCTGTGCCGGTTCAAAATAACAACCAATCTCAAATGATCCACCTATCGCCCACTGATTGTAATGACTTTGAATCACTAAGCTATTCGTTGAGATGGCTTTCAAATCATCCTGGTAATAATTATATTTCAAAACACTATCCATATACCATCCACGATGATCAAAATAAGTTGCGTAAGTTCCAATGCTGTAAGAGCTCAAACTACTGTCACCACCTCGTGCATGAGAAACACGTGCTTGATCATAACTCCCAAAACCACCAACATACAACTCTCCATGCCTTAATTCACTCAACTGATCAGCACCAAAGACTAAACCTGTCTGCCCAAGTTTAAAGTGTGTATGGCCTGTCGCAACACGTTCTCTGCTCTTAATCGCATAAGTCCATAATTCGATATCTTTCTTATTTCTGTCCCAAATTTTTCTACCATTCCGTATAATTTGCAACTCATTGTTAAAAATAAGCCCAGGGACTACGGACAACGTTAACACTGCATCTGTAGAGGGAGTCGTTGATGTTTCACCAGGAAAAAAAGGATTTGTTGGATCTGGAATAGAGTTTTCTGGCCCACTGAGGCGGTCTGCCGATAAAAACCACACTTTTCCATTTTCATCCTTTCTTTCTTTCAATCCATACATATAAGTTCCACCATCAATGGCGTTAATTTTTTCACCCTTAAGATCTGTCAGCGTAAAATTCGCTCCACCACTTTGATCCGTAATTAAATCACGTTTATTTGAAAAAGGATCCGTGATTTCAACGCCAGAATCAGCAACAATTATCGTATGATTTCCTGCCCCTTTCTCAACCAAGAGATAATCACCACGATTATGGGCAATCGTAGTATTGAATGCAAAATGTAAACTGCCTGAAAGATTATTCACATGCAGCTGAGAATAATATGGATCGGAACCAGTAAATGCAAAAATAACACTCCCCTCACCACTTAATTTTTGTATCAAAGAGCTTTTTCCATCAAACTCATTAGTAATAGAGTACAGTTTTGTATCTTTTCCATTCAAAATAATATCTTCTACTGTAGTGCGATGTTGATTATTCCCAGCATAAAGATGAAGTTGCCCAGAATGATTTACCTGTATTTTGCCTTCTAATGTCGCTCCAGCATGCACCCATGATTTTGTTTCATCATTCATTGTTAGATTTTTTACAGATCCATCAGTATCTATTTCCTGAATAGCGTTCTCATTTAAAGTAACTCCAATGGCCTGACCACCTTTTAAGATACGCTGTTTACCACCACCAAAAACCTCTGTATCAAACGCAAAACCATTATTTTTTGCACTTTGAGATTTTTTTCCAATCTCTTGTACGCCCCCTCGCATAACTTTCGTATTCCAAACTTTTCCCCCATCATATACTTTTTGTTGGCCTAGTGTTTCATCTTGACCATAAATTACGGTATGAGAAGCACTACTCCCTTTAACCTCTTCTCCAACATCCCCTTCCCCAAAAACCAGTTGCTCACCACCATAAATTTTAGTCCCCTCTACTTTTCCTCCATTTCCAACACTTTGTTGTCCGCCTTCTTTAACAACAGCATTTTTCGAAAGTCCTTGTTTTCTCTTTAAAGCCTCAACATTTTCAATTCCACCATGTTCAATTTTACTATTCTCACTGAGACCTCCTGCATACACATAAAGCTCTGCACCATTCTTTACTGTATTATTAATGGATCGCCCAGGACTATCAATCTCACCATCATTTGAGATGTATGCTTTACCTTCATTATCAAGGATATAATTTTCTAGCAGGGCCCCATCTTTAATGGAGATAAGTTCAGGTTTTTTAAGAAACGCAGTATTTTGTTCTTGTGTATTATATCCAATATTGTCACGATAATTGCTGTCAAGCGCCTGTTGACTCACGAATACTCTAGAACCCTTATCCATAATAAAATCACTAGGCTTTTTTAAAAAGTCTAATTCATTGCGCGTTCTTACCATGACATCATGAGAGGCTCCAAGGATGCATCTTGCTGATTTCATATCCTCATTGTATTGATTGTGAAATACTTTGTCATTTTCATAACTTGAAGATTGACAAAAAAGCGGTGCCCCCCCCTCATTTGCAGAAGCAGCATGCACAAAACAGCTGCTCAACATGAGTATCCAAAAATTTCGTTTCCATTTATATTGTATCGCCATATCCTCCCCCTTCACGTCTGCATAGACACCAAACGTAATTAGCTCTACAAAACATATTTTCAACCTTAGATTGCAAACAATCCTTTTTAAAAATTCTCTTTATCTCATAAAAAATTGTTCTTTACAGTTTTTTAAATACTTTTTTGATCACGAATATAAGGGCGTTTTTATAGTGCTTCTTTAGCATTTCCTCGGAGTTTTCTTATCAAAGAAAAAAGTAATGCATAATAAAGTATATAAGGGTATACAGCTTATCATGAAAAGCAAAACTGCATGCTCTGAAAAATTGTTCTCTGAACCTTTATTAAAGACCTTTAAACAATCATACATTTAAAGGTAACTAAAAAATAACCATATAATTAAAAACTATAGCGTACACCTAAAATACCCTGAAGGGACTGTTTTGTTTTACGTCCTTTAACATAATGGGCCTC
>NZ_JBHIQG010000165.1:0-5471 GCF_042196425.1 Bartonella sp. AD328YNZD
TCAAGATCACTGATTTTGTCTTTTGCTTGAGACATCATGTCTTCACCACTTTCTTTCGCTGAGTGATATAGTTTTTCTGCTTTGTCTTTGGCGGCGTTGAATTTGTTTGTCCCCAGATCTGTCAGGGTTGAGGTAATCCCTGAAATTTCATTGCGTAATTTTTCTAACTGTCCTTGTAGATCTTTTTCTGAAGCTGTTTTATTGTGCGGCGTTGTTTTATTCATGGCCATGATATTTTTTCCCTCTCTTGATTCATTATATTTGTATTGGTGTGTTCATAGTGATCATTTGCATTGGAGTGAAAATTTTCACTGCTGGGGTAACGCAAAAAGTTTTTTTTGGTTCCTTTCATTTTGTCGAATTTAAAATTGTTTTTGATAAAATAAATCTCGTCTATAAAATATGCTTTGTCCGTAAAGGGGCTCGTCTGTTGAAAACTGTCTTATATGCTTTTGCAGGAATTTAGCACCATTCTTCAGTTTCTCGTGGCGCAGTTTTTTTATAAAAGTTTTTTAAAAAAAGCAATGTATTGATTTATAATGATAATTTAGCGTAATTCATATTGAATTGAGACGCTCAAATAACGTAAAATTCTCTCATTTCAAATCTGTTTATCTTGCATCAATCAAAACCACTCATTTGCACATAACAAGTGGGATGAGTGGTGTGGATCAAATTTGTATAAGAAAGGATTAAATATGGCTCTTATGAACCGTTTTAAGTGCCAAGGTTTGTCGCAAACATCCACGAGCTGGCAAAGTGTGTGATGGTGCCAGCTTGCTCCTTCATAAGCGTAAAGATGGAGGTGCTCAATAGATTTACCGTTATACCATTCACGGGCGTCGTCGCGAAATGGGATTGGGTGCTCTTTGAGAGATGTTTCTTTAAAAGGCGCAGTAAGATTTGTTTTTTTACTTGGGACAGGAAAAATACATGGTGGTTGCGATTTTGCAGCAGAAAAAAATGCCATTTTTATGCTTTTAAAGCAAAGAATATTGCGGCTTTTTGCTCTCTGTGTATTTGGGGGCAACACGCGCTCCCCATGATACTTTTTGTCAGTTTAAGATATTGCGATAGTTCTTTTTTTAAAACATAAGGTATATTTTTATTTTAGGATAGGAGAGGGACTTCAGTGCACGGGTTGTTAGAGATGTGCATATCCTTTTCTTCAAGAGTTTTATGATATTTTTGCTGCTTGTTTCATGGAAGCGAATATTTTGTTGGCTTTAAAAGAGTTGCTGAAATGAGAGAAGCTTTGCGATATGAGAGATTTATTTAACAGGAATGATGATGAATTGTTTTTATAAATTAAAATATTATATGCGATACTTCTTGTAAGTTTATCATTTTGCCTAATTTATGCAATAAATTGATTGGGTAAGATAAACTTGTTGAATTGTTAGAGAAAAATTTCTTGAGTAATTTCTTTAGAATTAAGAGAGAGCTTATGAAATAAAACTATACTTGATTTATCAAGTTTTATTTTTTAAGAGAAATACAAAAGTGACGTTAAAAGGGTCGTGGCATTGTGGAACAGTGATGCTATGCGGGGTGACGATCCAGCTCATAAATAAAGATAAGAGCACAAGAATGTGAGATAAAAATGGAATCTGAAACAGTCCCTTTAGATAAAACAGTCCCTTTAGATAATACGTCTGCTGTATTGACAGTGCATGATTTTTCTCCTTTTTCTATGTTTATGGCTGCTGATTGGGTGGTGAAAGCTGTTATCATTATTTTGTTACTTGCTTCTCTTATGTCGTGGACAATTGCTTTTGTGAAAATTATTGAGATCACTTTGGCAAAACGAAGAGTTCGTCATGAACTCCAATTGGTTCTTAACGCTCAGACTCTTACACGTTTGGCAGCGAGTTTGAAAGAAAGCAAAGGTGCAGGCGTGTTTTTTCTCAAAGAAGTCCTTAAAGAGGTGTATCTTTCTACACAACAGGTTCATTTTTCTGCTCCTGAAGGGATAAATGAAAGCTCTGGTGAGAGAACTAGCTCAAAGGAAAGTGCACAAACGATTGAAGATATTCTCTTTTATGAGAAGAGCGGTCAATATGAAAATGTTTCCCGTGATATTAATGCGCGTGATGTTCATGAAGGTTTAAAAGAAAGGGTTCACTCGCTTTTGTCGCGTTGCTTGCTGGCTGCTACACGCCGTGTGGCATGTGGAAGCACCGTTCTTGCAACCATTGGTGCAATTGCTCCCTTTGTTGGTCTCTTTGCAACTGTTTGGGGAATTATGAATTCTTTTATTGGAATTGCTCAGTCTCAAACAACGCGATTGGATGTGGTGGCTCCTGGAATTGCCGAAGCTTTATTTGCAACAGCTATTGGGCTTTTTGTAGCTATTCCCGCCGTTGTTATGTATAATAGCCTTATGCGTGCTTTGAATGGTTATCGTAGTGATTTAGGCGATATCGCGGCTGCTCTTGAAAGGCTCTTGAGCCGTGAACTTGATAGACAAAGACAACAGAAAAGTCTTAAAAAATGAAAGCAAGTTTTAATAATGACTGGGAGTCCGATGAGAGTGGGTTGCAGAGCGAAATCAATGTGACCCCTTTTATTGATGTTGTGTTGGTGTTGCTTATTGTTTTTATGGTTGCAGCACCTTTGGCAACATCTGTCATTCCTGTTCAGCTTCCTTCTATCACTCAAGCGCCTTCAGTAGAGCAACCTGATGAGCCTGTTTATGTTACTTTACAAAAAGATCGTTCTCTTTACATTGGTGATCGTCTTGTAGAACAAGGAGCCTTGAGGGAAGCTTTGTTGGGGGAAACTAAGCAAAATTTAGAGACAAAAATTTTAATTAAAGCGGATAGCGAAATTGATTATGGTTTTGTCGTCGATTTACTCAATCAAATACGCATGGCTGGATATCGCAAAATCGGTCTTGTAGGATTGCAAAATTCTCCTCATCTTTCCTCAAGTGGTGTGGTAAATAATAAAAAAACAGGAGTGACAGACAGTGCTGTAGATGGAGAGGGTGGCCATGGGGTGGATCATATGGATGCTCCAATAACAAGTCCTGCGGTAAACGCTAACATTTCTACGATAGAAACTGTTACTGCCCCATGATAACAAAACTGTACAGCTTCTGTTGAAGGAAACAAAGTATTTTCATCAAAGGTGGAGAGCCGATATAGAGTGAAATTGATTGTGGTTTTGTCGTCGATTTACGCAATCAAATACGCATGGCTGGATATCGTAAAATCGGTCTTGTAGGATTGCAAAATTCTTCTCATCTTTCCTCAAGTGATGCGGTAAATAATAAAAACAGGAGTGATTATTGCTTGTAGATGATTTAGGTTGGTGCCATCATACTCTTTGCATCTTTATCGCCCCTTTAATTTCGATGCAACTTTTTGATTTATAATAATAATTCATTGTTTGTATATTGAGTGAGAGTTGCGATTATCGTAGGATTCTCTTATTCCGAACCTGTTTCATGTTGAATCAATCAAAACCATATCTGTTGCTTTACAAGCGGGGAGAGCCCGTGTGGAGTGAAACTGTATAAGACAAGGACTAAAAATGGCTTTTATGAATTGTCTCAAGTGCCAAGGGCTGTCGCAAATATCCACGAGCTGGCAAATGTAATGATGGTGCCGGTTTGCTTCTTCATAAGTAACAAGTTTCGTACGCTGTGTTCATAAGAAGCATTTTTAATCTTTTCTTTCGTTTTTCCCACTCCATTAGCTGTGCTTGTAATTTGCAACAGATATGGTTTTGATTGATTCAATATAAATAGATTTGGAATGAGAGAAACTTGTCGTATTTGGATTTTTCATTAAAGGTGTAAAAAATAAATTTTCCACTTATGCCATAAAAACATCGTTGTTTAGAGCGGTGATATAAGGCATGAAAAGCTTTAGATATTTAAGTGTTTTTAGATATCGTGATCAAGTATTCAGGGCAGGGTTTGTCTCTCGCGCCTTATGAAGTGAACCGCGTAAATGGTCAGCAGATGAAGCTTGCCAAGAGAGGCTGGACTGTTGATTGTCCGGTGACTGGTAGGAATCTTCCTCCTTTGAGGTGTAGGGAGGAGGTCAATCTGATAAATCACTGTGATGTGGAGATTGTATCCATTATAAGCGGTGTGTGAGCTCGAGTTAATGCCAATGTTTTTGTTATGAGAGCGGATGGAAGCATATCAGGTGATAATAAAGTTTTGTATAATGCAAGGAACAACGGTATGGTGGAGAGAGGCTGTTTGTGTGTGATGAGAGGCCAAACAATGGCGCAGACATTGACTTGAATGACCGGTGAGATGACTGTTTGCGCCAGGCGCATTCCCCGTTTTATGCAAGAAGTTTTCTTGGCTACAATTGATGAGAAGACCTTTGACTTTGCCGCGGTCATTACTGTCAATTGTTTTAGGGGGCATGTGATGCACTGTTTTAAAGTTCAAGTCAGAGCGTGGAGGGATGCGTGGCTTTAAAAGCCCAAGGGGTCAATGAAAGAAGGGATCAATGAAAGATGAGATCTGTTGGAATAAGGGCACGCTCTTCAGGTGTAAGAGTGAGCGTTTCTTCTTTTCCAATGGCGGCGTGTAGATTGCGGCGCGTAGATTAAGGCTAGCAGAACCAGTTGTTGTATAATGAGAAAGTTTCCTTGTCTCAACTGCAAGACGCTGAACGGATAACATCACGGGGTATGAAGGCTGAGAAGAGACAAAAGAGAAGAAAGCATGCTTGTTTAGAAGCGCATTTCATGAAAAAGTCTTGGGAGTAAATAAGAGTCTTGGGAGTAAATATATACTTTCTTGGGCTTTAAAAGCCCAAGGTAATCTAGATGCAGACTGTACGGTGTGTTGCTTTAAGAGAAGTGGTTTTTAAGCTTCTTAAGTGTGCCCCGTTGAACCAAAACCTCCTGTTCCACGGCTTTCCATATGGCTTTGAGGACTGTCTTTTTGTTCTGGTTCAATGGCGCAAACATTGACTTGAATAACCGGTGAGATGACTGTTTGCGCAATGCGCATTCCCCGTTGGATTGAAAAGTCTTCTTGGCCCAAATTGATAAGAAGAACTTTGACTTCACCACGGTAGTCACTATCAATCGTTCCTGGAGTGTTGAGGCATGTGATGCCGTGTTTTAAGGCTAAGCCAGAGCGTGGACGTATTTGTGCTTCAAACCCAAGGGATAAATGAAAAATGAGACCTGTTGGAATAAGGGCACGCTCTCCAGGTGCAAGAGTGAGCGTTTCTTCTTCTCCAATGGCGGCGCGTAAATCAAGGCCAGCAGAACCAGCTGTCGCATAATGAGGAAGTTCTAAATCTTGTCCATGTGCAAGACGTTCAACGAATAAAGTTACAGGGTGTGAAGGTTGAGAAGAAACAGGATTTTCTTGGTTGTTGAGAGGTGCGTTGGTTTTAGTGTGCGGCATGATCAAGGCATTTCCAAAATATGAGGTCTAGAAGAAAATGATACTTTAACAAAAGATACCCATAAAACAAGTCGATGAAGGT
>NZ_JBHIQG010000166.1:0-5450 GCF_042196425.1 Bartonella sp. AD328YNZD
TATGTTTTTGTATTAAAGCGGATGGGATTGGTGGAGTGTATGATATTGTCACCAAGCCGGATTTTCAGAAAAGAGGTGTTGGGACATTCATGACAAAAATTGCTATTGAGCATTTAAAAAGAAAGAGATGTCATATTATTGGTATGCAAGCCTTTCACGAGGGAATTAGCATTTATAAAAAATTGGGTTTTACAAACTTTGGTGAATTTAAAATTTATTCCAATAAACACATAGTGGTTTAGCTATGAACTCTTTTTTTGCTCATCAATTAAAAGAATTTATTATTTTCAACAAAACTCAAATATGATCAAGCAATCGATATAACCAAGGAAGCTTGGCCAATCCCCTTTAATACTGATAGTGAAAATCTAAAATCAGTTATTACAAATATAATTGTTTTAATATAATTGTTTTAAATGACTCACTCAAATTTTCTTATTTTTTTTACTTTGTCTTAAAAAAGATATCTATCACAAATCTAAATTGGATAAGTAAAAATTTTTTATTTGATATGATCTATAATTTACTGATTATTACTGATAATTATGGAGAACTCGAAAGCAAATATTTAAAACGACAGTTGCATCATAGTTTGTTAGATGGTTAGTCTGTTAATTAATTAATAAAAAAAATTTTCGCTTTATACAATAACCAAAGGAGCTTAAAAAAACTTTCAAAGATCATTTAAAGCCTCTTTCATGAATCTTTTTCTTTTCTTAAAAATCACAATTTGAGATGATTGGCTCTTGAACCGGAGACAGTTTTTTTAAACCACATGATTAAGATGTATTTACTTCTTTTGTCTTAAATTTGCTAAAGGTTTTTTGGATCTGAAGTACATCATTGAAAGACAGTAGAAACTCCCCCTTAGGTATGCAAAGCATGAAAAACAATTCATTCTTAGCACTATCATAAAGCAATCAGTAATCGGCTTTTATATTGCCCTCTTCATAAAAAGTATCTATGTTTCAAAAAAATATACAAAAAACGAACCTAATTCGCCATCTCAAATAATTAAAATTTTAGTTCATGCATAACCTTTCATTGCATCCAATACCTGTTGACTTATCTCCTGATGGATAAGCCACTGCCATCCATTTGATGTTGTTTTTCGTCCTAATTTAATGGGTATGAAATCGACCTTGTTCTTACGTGCGCAATCAACAAGCATTTAATCATGAGAATTGAAACCAAAAATATGAAGAATACATGGTGGCTTAGGTAAAAAAGCCAACTGCTCAATCAACGTGCAAGAAAATGCATAGGCGGATGAATGAATCCATAATATGCAATATGTTAAGCCCACACCATTGCGTCACAGTTTCTAAAAATTGTGTCTGCGAAGCCGTACAATAATAATCCAACGGCACACACATATAGTTTTTTGCAACACCTCAAGCTGATCCAGACGAGAAAGAAAGCGCGCCGCAATAATCACGTCTTGTGACTTTAGCGACTGACACAAAGGAGCAAGCATCCCCGTGTCACCTACCACTAAATAACGATATTGCTCATCATTTTTTATCATCTCTCCCAGCTTTCTGGTGTAAAAATGCACACATTTCATGAGCAAGCCGCTCACAACGTGTCCATACCTCTTTGCTTATGACTTTCCATGCACGACCTTCATCATCTGATGCAAAATCCTCTTTGGCCGAAGCGACTTGACATTGTAGCGCATACCCATAAAGCGTACGCACCACCGGCAATAAATGTTCACACGGTTGTGCACATCTTTTTGCCGTACTCCCATGAGAAATAAGCCCAACCGGTTTACTTAAAAAGGCATCATAGGCTAAATGATCAAGAGCATTTTTTAAAACACCAGAATAAGATCCTTGGTAAAGGGGGCTAGCGAGTATAACACCATCAGCTGCTGCAATTGTTTTAACAAATTGGCGGACGGCAGCACTTGGATTAGCCTCTACATTATGGTGATAATCTGGATCAGCAATCGGCAAAGGCTGTTCACGTAAATCAACCCAATGAAGAGATGCACCACGCGTCAATAGGCAATCAGCCAAGCAGTTAGCTAAAGCTCTTGTTAACGAGGGTTGACGTATAGATCCCAAAACAATCGCAATATTCAATAGGATTCTCCTTTATTTTTCATCCCATAGTTTACAAAAATGGTGAAGCGGCCCTCGCCCTTTTCCTACTTGCAAAACAGTTGAAGCTGCTAAAGTATTATTGAGATAATCTTTTGCTTGTTTAACAGCGCAAACCAAAGGTGTTGTCGGTAAAAGTGCTGCAATTGCAGCTGCAATAGTACACCCTGTCCCATGATCATTGGTCGTTATGATACGTGAAGCTTCAAGTATAACAAGGTTTTCACAATCACAATAAAGATCTGGACTAGAACAATCGTAATTTTCTGTACTATTTCTGGTAAGCGTATTCAAATGCCCCCCTTTTAACAGAACGGCATGGCACCCTAGCGCCAAGAGTCGTGGAGCATATTGATACATAGTCTCTAAAGACCATTGCACTTCACCTCCCAATAACAGTGCAGCTTCAGGCAAATTTGGCGTGATCAAAGTTGACATCGGCACAAGAACATCACGCATAATTTCAATTGCATCAGACTTTAAAAGAACATCACCACTTTTTGCAACCATAACCGGATCAAAAACAATGAAACGCGCTTTATGATAAGCAAGACGTTCTGCAATAACCTGTGCAATCTGAGCATTTGCAACCATACCAATTTTAACGGCATCAACATGGATATCCTCAAAAACAGAATCAATTTGATCTGCAACAAAAGAAGCATCTAATGCCTGAAAAGAACGTACGCCCTGAGTATTTTGTGCAACAACAGCTGTAACCACACTCATCCCATAAGTTTTCATAGCTGAAAAAACCTTCAAATCCGCTTGCATTCCAGCACCACCAGAAGGATCTGTTCCCGCAATAGATAAAATCCGTGGAATAAAAAGCTTATCTTTCTGTAATTCCATCCAGCTCTTTCCTTATGTTTTTAAATATCGAAAAATAAATTACCGAAAAAAATAGATGCTTGAAAAAACATAAAGAAGATGTTTTCTCATGTAAATTATATTATATATGAAAGTTCTCTTATAGCTATAAAATGGAAAATGTAGTGCTTATCCTTCGTTCTGTTCTTTTTACGTTTGCTTTTTATACAACCACTTTCATACAAATGATTCTTTACGCGCCCGTTTATTTTTTAATGCCACGTAAAAAAGCATGGATTGTCCCTAAAACATGGGCGCGCGTCACACTCTTTTTGCAAAAATATATCGCAGGCACAAGTTATGAGATTGAAGGTTTAGAAAATCTTCCCAAAGGAGCCTATATCATTGCTCCAAAGCATCAATCAGCTTGGGAAACTTTCAGTCTTGTTCCCTATTTTGATGATCCCACTCTCATTTTAAAACGTGAATTGATGTGGATTCCATTGTTTGGCTGGTATATGGCAAAAACACAAATTATCCCCATTAACCGTACAACCCCCATCAAAGCCTTAAAAATGGTTATACAAAAAGCAAAAGAGAAAGTAAAACAAGGGCGCCAAATCTTGATTTTTCCCGAAGGAACACGCCGACAACCCGGTCAAGAACCAGATTATAAGTCAGGAATTGTCGCTCTCTATAATGAACTGGGACTTCAAGTTGTCCCTATTGCACATAATGCGGGTTTATATTGGCCACGCAATAATTTTCGCCGTTATCCTGGAACAATCCGCGTTCGCATTCTTCCTCCCATAGAAGTTGGTTTAAGCAAACGTGATTTTCTAGATCAACTTGTCCAAAAGACTGAAAAAGCCTGTGATGAACTGCTTCTCTTAGCAGCTCAAGATCCTACCCCTCCTCCTATGCCACCATCCGCTGTCAAAAAACTTCAAAAACTAAATCAAGACACTCATGAATTAGAATAATGCATCGCTTTATATATTGAGCAGAATCTATGGAACAAAGATATAAGAAAAAAACTTAAAATTTCCTCATTCAAAATTATAAAAAACGATCAATGTATAAATTTTTTTGAAAAAGACTTCTTCTTATCTTGAAAATCGTTTAAATAATAAACACAGCATTGACAGCAAATAATAAATTCCAACATTTTTCTCCATAAACATAAGGATGAGATTTTCTGTAAGCTTCATGTGATACTTCTTACGAGCGACACATTTTAAAAGAAACATAACGGCTAATAAATATTTCTTTAAAACAGACACATGAATCGGCAACGCAACAGTGTTTATTGTGAGCGTTTTGCCTTGCACAAGGAACGTATTCTCCTATTAAAGTAAATACATAAAGGAACCGCATAATAAGAACTTTATACTTATGTACAAACAATGCTCAAAATGCTTGATGGGTGGAATTAGAAGAAAAATAAACAATATAGCATCGTATTATTTTTATGTATAAAATATTGATTTATAATGATAAATAACTTTTCATATTAAATAATAACTCCCAATATAGTAAAATCATCTCATTCTCCTCCTTCTCATATTGAATCTCATTAAATTTACTTCCTTGTCTGTCATAAGCAAGGTTCACGTATAGATAAAAAATACCTCATAGGCCATCTCAAGTGCCAAGAGTTGTCCTAACACAACCTAACAGAAGAGCAAGCAAAATGTATGATTATACCGGCTTATTCCTTCCTGCGAAACATCAATTCTCCCAAAAACCTGAAATCTTGCACAATCTTCATTATTTAAAAAGTATTTCTTGAGACACCTAAGCTATCAAACCAAATTCAAGGGGAAAATAAAGATGAGTGTTGGTCTTTATCTCTGAAACACAACTGATACAGCAATTAACCATCTGTCCTTTCAATCCTGGACTCAAAAGCTTTGTGTGTTACATTAAAATAATTCTAAATAACGAATAAAAAGGAACTCGATTTAAATTAATGAAACATCGCTTCTATAATTTATTTTTTTCTTTCGTTTTGAGTTTATCCAGCGCTTCTGTTCTAGCGCAGCCTTTTATTTCTGTTGATGTTACAACAGGACATATCTTAAAACATAATCAAGCTTTTGAACGTTGGTATCCAGCTTCCTTAACAAAATTAATGACCGCTTATGTTATTTTTCGTGCTATGAGCCGAGGTGAAATTTCACCAAACAAACCTATCACCATCAGCGAATATGCAGCAAAAGCTCCCTCATATCGTTCAGGCTATAAAGCCGGTTCCGTACTCACACTTGATACAGCCTTAAGTATCACCATGGTTAAATCTACCAATGATTTGGCTATTGCCATGAGTGAAGCCGTTGCAAATTCACAGAAAGATTTTGTACGTAAAATGAATAGCGAAGCTAAACGTTTAGGCATGTTTGGCACCCATTTTGCGAACGCAAGTGGTTTACCAGACCCTCAAAATTATTCCACAGCACGCGATATTGCTCTTTTAGCCGTTCAAATACGTCGAGAATTTCCACAATATGCTCATTATTTTTCTATTCCAGC
>NZ_JBHIQG010000167.1:0-5439 GCF_042196425.1 Bartonella sp. AD328YNZD
GGGGAACAATGACCAAAATATAAATAGGTAAAAGAAGGGGCTCGTACTTTTTTATTATGGCCTCATAGTTCATTGATCGCAATACTAACCATTATAATGTTCATAGATTATCCTACTGGATAGGGATAATTTTTATCACAGTCTCTATATTTGAAATTAGTTGGACAAAAGCTTTAGTCCGCTTTCTGATTTTATCATTTGTGGTCAGTTTTGGCTTTTTCCTTCTCATAGTATTTATGACAAATTCATACAATGGTTGTCGTGAGCTCTTCTTGCGTTATTTTACTCAGAGTATTTGCTGTGAAAGCAAGCAAGTAATAGTAAGGCTGTATTCTCATATAGTGTGAAAATTAAAAATCCATTTAGGGGATGATGTTAACAAATAAGCTCTTTAAAGAGGGGTAAAATGAAAAAAATTATTTTATTATGCATGGCTCTATTATTCGTTGTGGGATGTGAAAAAACTTATAGTGTGGAAGATTTTAAGAAAGATGCAAAATTAAGAGAAGAATGGGGAAAGAAATGTTTTCTTTCAGGACTAGCTGTTCAGGAATCTAAAAATTGTCAAAATGTTCTCCAAGCAGATAATGAACTATTTTTCTCGCCAAAGCTTGATTCTACAGGTCGTGAACACGGCTTTTAATAGAAATATACACTCTACAATAAATTTTGATATATTAATGTCTCAATAAAGAAGTTACTATTCAAAGAATAATTGCCTCTTTAATTTTTATAGGTAGTAATCGTTATCATTTTTTAGATAATTGCCTCAAATTGTATTGGTCATTATGTTGTTTGTTTCAACTTTGTAAAATTGAGGATTATTCTCACGAGAGTATAGGATCGCGTTGTCTTATGATGGCATTGGTATCGCATTGAGACTTTAGAGGAAAGAAAATGCTTTTAGGAATGTATAATGATACCAAGTCTTTATACAATAAATTCATTTATAATGATAATTTACTGTTTGTATGTTGAGTGAGAGTCCCGAATATCGTAAGATTCTCTCATTTCAAACCTGTTTATGTTGAAGCAATCAAAATCACTTTCTTGCATATCACAAGCGGGGTGAGTATGTGGATAGAATTTGTATAAGAAAGGACTAAAAATAGTTCTTATGAATCGTCTTAAGTGCCAAGAGCTGTTGCAACATTGGGAGCTGGCAAAGTTTGTGATGGTGCCGGGTTGCTTCCCCACAAGCGTAAAGATGGGGCTGCTCAATGAATTTACCGTTATACCATTCATGGGCATTGTCGCGAAGTGGGCTTGGGTACTTTAAGAGATGTTTTTTTAAACAAGTCTATGAATTGGAAATTGGGTGGCGTTCTATTTTACGTGAGGGTTGTTACCCCATTAAAGAACGCGATAAACAAAAGCGTGAGGCAATAAGCAATCTGCATTATTTAAAAGATATTGCTTTGGGTATTTTTGAAAGCCGTAAAGCTGAATTAAAAGGAGATGGGAAAGATGGTAAATGGTTTTCACCTTTATGCCTTTATAAGCAGGCATCTTACGAAAGTATATTAAATGCACATCGTTTAAAATTAATGGAGTGTCCACAGCGAAGAGGGCGCTACCCTTTATACGTATGAATGCTTGTCCTATTGTGCTGTAAAACACTATTGTTTGCGGTATGGTGATATAAGACACAAAAATTTATGCATAGGCTGTTTTGATAAGAGAGTGTGATGAATATTCAAGGGAGGGCTTTTTTATATAATTTTGTGAAAGGAATCCTATGAAATTGAAAGCTGAGAAGGAGTTATTTTTGAGAAGGCGGATTGTTTATCAACCGGTTTGAGGAGGGAGCGTCCCTTGAGGTGTGGGGAGAAAGCCAAGAATAGGGCGTGTAGTACCCTATAGCTATGCTTTTAAAGCGTTTTAATTTTGATCACAAATTAAGTTTAAAATCGCTTTCTGCTTGACAGATGTGAGGACTCTAAAACTTTTTAAAAGCAAATATTCTTCTTTGTTCGAGGCGATTTCATCATAATGGTATGGGGTATTGTCTTTTTTGATGATATCAGTGTAAAAAAAGGCAAGTGGAACATTAAAAATATCGGAAATTTCCTTTAAACGTCCTGCGTTCACGCGATTTAAGCTTTTTTCATATTTCTGGATTTGTTGGAAAGTGATACCTAAATGATGCCCTAATGTTTTTTGATACATTTTTAGCATTTTTCGCCTAAAGCGAATCTTTTTGCCCACAAAAAGATCAATATTAAGATTTGGAGCTTGCATTTTTCCCCCACCGATTGCGAGCGCCCTCGCATGAGTATTCCGGGAGTTAAAAGTACTGAACTTAAATCAGCATTTTGCTTTTAGTGCGTCGACACACTTGGACATAGCAAAATCTCCCAGAATTCCGGGATACCCGAAAAGCGGGGTCAATTCATGTTTGAGTTTTCAGGCTTTTAATCCCTATTAGTCGTTGCGTATGCGACCAAGACACTTTCTGACTCATAAAGTAATTTTAGGAGATTGGCAATAAAAATAGTTTTTCTTGAGACGGATAAAATTTTTTAAATAGGAGGTTTTTTGCCTTTCAAACTTTTAAAGTTTTCTTACTAAACGCATGACATCAGATATGCATTTTACGAAGGTAAACCTTGGTTTTTAAGCTCAAGGCACCGCTTACGGTGTTGCTCTTAACCAATAACCAAAATGGCTTGTTTTGATACGTCTGAGATATCATGATGATAGGGGAAAGCTTTTATGAGTAAAGAGCCCTCATGCAAAATAAACTCAAAACATTATAGATCTGATTGTTGTATATTCACATGTTTGTTTTAGAAGATATTTCTCAATGTTAGCGCCTATTTTACAATGGTGCTTCGTAAAATATATAGTGTAAAAGCTTCTATGAATGGGATAAAAGCTATATTCCTATCTTTACTGAAAAAAAGATGCTCGGACGGCACATACTCTCTGCCAGTTCAAAATATTACGACAGTTTTTGCCTTTGAAAGGGAGCATAAGAGTTTTTCTCTCTTCACATGTTTTTATCTGTACGCTCTCTGCTTATAATGTGTAAGCGAATAGGTTTTGATTGATTCAATATAAACAAATTTGAAATGAGAAAATATATTGGGCTTTCTCATGATGCATGTTTTTAAGAGGGGGATACGTTTATTTTCTCAGTGAAGAATTTGAGTATTTTAGATAAAAAACTCTATCAACGTCGTTGTTGTTAGAATTAAAATTTTTATGAGAAAAATGAGCATTGGGGAATGATAAGCTTTTGCTATCAAGCATTTTAGAATTTTGCACAACTTAATGATAACTTAGTTATTTTATCATTTCTTATGATCTCTATAGACGATAAAAAGTTGGGATATGGTTTGAGAAAGCAGATGACACAAGTATTATCTTTCGGTAAGTAGTTTTGAAGTAAAAGACAGCTTTAAATGACAAATAGAGATAGGTGCACCATGAATGAACTTACCCATATTGAGACTATTATAGCGCATTATGATGCTGTTTTTTGTGATGTGTGGGGTGTTGTGCATAATGGTGTACATGCATTTGAACCAGCGTTGAAGGCGTTGTATAAAATCCGACAAATGGGAAAAACTGTCATTTTATTAACCAACTCCCCTCGGCTACGGGAAGATGTTGCTGCTCAATTACAAAGTATGAATGTTCATAGCGACTATTATGATGCCATTATCACCTCAGGGGATGTAACGCGCGATCTCATTCAGAATGCTCCACGTAAAGTTTTTTTCATTGGTTCACAACGTGATTTGGTGCTGTTTGAAGGGTTAGAGTGTGAATTTGTTGAAGAATGGGAGGCTTCTGTTGTCGTCTGTAGCGGTTTTCTTGAAGATTTTGACGAAGAACCCTCTGCTTATGAGGAGATGTTTCTTCGTATGCGGGCGCGGAATTTACCTTTTATTTGTGCGAACCCAGATGTGATTGTCCATTATGGAAATAAAGAATTTTGGTGCGCTGGTGCATTGGCTCGTCTTTACCAACAATTAGGAGGGGAAGTGCGCATTGCTGGAAAACCTCACGAGCCTATTTATGAATGTGCCTTTGAAAAACTTCAAAAAATACGGGGAACAGTAGAAAAAAGTCAAGTTTTAGCTATTGGTGATGGTCTTTTAACGGATATTAAGGGAGCGGCTCACTTTGGTCTTGATGCCCTTTATATTATGGGGGGGATTCATCATTATGATTATACGCAAAATGGTGTGGTTGATAAGCAAGCTTTGCATTCTTTTCTTGAACATCATGGTTATAAACCACAAGCAATCATGTGGGCACTTCAGTAATGACTAATTTTTTGCGTCTTCAGGGAATTCATATGTTTCCCTCGGCTTGGCGGGGAGCAGTGTTGGCACTTGGAAATTTTGATGGTGTTCATTGTGGGCATCAGGTGGTGTTGCAAAAAGCACTTGACTTTGCGCGGATAAAAAAGAAACCAGCCGTTGTTTTAACCTTTGAACCACATCCAAGAAGTTTTTTTCAACATTCAACTCCTGTCTATCGTTTGACAGAGGCAGCTGAAAAAGCTGAAATTTTTAAAACCCTTGGCTTTAATGGTGTGATTGAACAGCCCTTTGATGCACAGTTTGCCGCTCTTTCAGCGGACGAATTTATTAAGTCTTTTTTAAAGGAAGTTTTTGATGTTTCAGTTGTGGTGACAGGCGAAAATTTTCAATTTGGTCATCAGAAAAGTGGAAATGTACATCTTCTTTGCAAAAGGGGAGAGAAATATGGATTTGAGGTTGTGCAAGTTCCTTGCGTTGCTCGTCCTCAAGAATCACAATCTTTGATTATTTCCTCGAGTTTTATTCGGCAACTTCTCTCACAAGGGGAAGTGGACAAAGCAGCCCATTTGTTAGGGTATCACTATCGGATACGCTCCAATATTATTCAAGGTGAAAAACTTGGACGTCTTTTGGGATTTCCTACCGCTAATCAAATGTTGCCTCCCCAAGTTCGTTTGGCACATGGTGTTTATGCGGTACGTTTGCGTCGTGCGAACGGTGTTTTGTATGATGGTGTTGCAAGCTTTGGTTGTCGTCCAACGGTTGTTAAGGATGGGGCGCCCCTTTTGGAAACCTATTTGTTTGACTTTAACGACGACCTTTATGGGGAAAACTGTACCGTTTCTTTTTTCCAGTTTTTGCGAGGACAAGAAAAGTTTGATGGACTTGAACCTTTGATTGCCCAAATGCATCGTGATGAAAAGAAAGCAAAAGAAATTTTAAAAACAGTACAACCATTATCAACGTTGGACAGACTGCTTACTTTTAAAAATATGTTCTAAATTTATCTGAAAAAGAGAGAAGAGCTGTAAAAATAGCACTTAAAGTGATTATAATCACAAAGATATATTCCAAAACGTCGTGGAATATATGTTTTTTCCGTTGTTGAGAGGGAGAATCGAATATCTGAAGATCTGATTTTGGCATCATTTTTTTCAAAGTT
>NZ_JBHIQG010000168.1:0-5432 GCF_042196425.1 Bartonella sp. AD328YNZD
GGATACCTTGTTGCTCACCAATATGAAGGGTTGATAAAAAAATCAAAACTTCGTGGAGGTAGAAGGAATCGATGAGGATTATTCTTTTAGGTCCTCCAGGAGCGGGGAAAGGGACGCAAGCTAAAATGTTGACTGAAGAATATAACATTCCTCATTTATCAACAGGAGATATGTTGCGTGAGGTTATTACTAAAGAAACGGAAATTGGTAAAAAAACTAAGAGTATTATAAGCTCTGGTTCTTTAGTTCCTGATAGCATTGTTAACCAAATCGTATCAGATCGGATTGATGAAACTGATTGTATAAATGGTTTTGTTTTGGATGGGTATCCACGAACTGTGCAGCAGGCAGAAGCGTTACAACAGATATTAGAGTTAAAAAACATGCAGCTTGATGCTGTTATTGAGTTGCGTGTTGATGAAGACGTGTTGATTGAACGTATGAAGATGCGTGTTCAGGAAACAATAGCGGCTGGTGGACAGGTTCGCTTAGATGACAATCCTGTTGTTTTTGCAAAAAGATTAGTAGAATATCGTGAAAAAACAGCTCCCTTATCAAAATTTTATTCGGAGAGGGGAATGTTAAAGGTCGTTGATGGAATGATTGGTGTTGCTGAAGTGGCACGTATGATTAGAGGGTTTCTTTCATAAGATTTTTTTAGAAGTAAATGAAAAGAGTTGACTTTTGAGATGAAATCTATCACAAATAAATTCAATTTATTTCAGTGAAGTAAGAGGATTCGGAAGAATTTTATTCTGAGTCTATTTTTTTGTAAGGTACATCAGGTATTTGATGCCAATTTGTCAACATAACTAAGGAGAGTGAACGTGGCTCGTATTGCTGGAGTCAATATCCCGACAAATAAGCGTGTAATTATTGCACTTCAATATATCCACGGGATTGGACCAAAATTTGCTCAGGAAATTATTGAACGGGTTGGCATTCCCATAGGGCGTCGTGTGCATGAACTTTCAGATGCCGAAGTGTTGCAGATTCGTGAGGCGATAGATCAGGGCTATCAAGTTGAAGGTGATCTTCGTCGTGAAGTGGCTATGAATGTTAAGCGTTTGATGGACCTTGGTTGTTATCGTGGATTGCGGCATCGTCGATCTTTGCCTGTCCGAGGACAGCGTACGCATACGAATGCTCGTACGCGTAAGGGGCCTGCTAAGGCAATTGCCGGTAAGAAGAAATAAGGGCCTTTGTGGAAGGTTTTTATATATTCTTTTTCTTGTTTGATTTGTTTGGCAAGGAAAAAAGGTGGAGCTGCTGATGTTACGGCAGTGATGAGATCGTTGAAAGGGAAATTATGGCCAAGGAAGCCACACGTGTTCGTCGTCGCGAACGTAAAAATATTTCATCGGGTGTTGTACATATTAATTCAACATTTAATAACACAATGATTACTATTACTGATGCTCAGGGAAATGCGATTGCATGGTCGTCTGCTGGTGCTCAGGGATTTAAAGGGGCCCGTAAATCTACACCTTTTGCCGCTCAAGTTGCTGCGGAAGATTGTGCGAGGAAAGCGCAAGAGCACGGTATGCGTTCTTTGGAAGTTGAAGTTTGTGGTCCTGGCTCAGGGCGTGAATCTGCTCTACGTGCGTTGCAATCTGTTGGTTTTGTCATTACTTCTATTCGTGATGTAACACCAATTCCTCATAATGGATGTCGTCCTCGAAAAAGGCGGCGTGTTTAATTGGGTGTTGTTTTTTTGTTGTCGGAGATTTCTCTGATGTTCACATTGGTCGTTACGATTGAATGGTAACGGAACTAAAGAACGGGAATAAAAATATGATCCAGAAAAACTGGCAGGAACTTATTAAACCCAATAAGGTTGAGTCATGTGCGCATGATAATCCAAATATTACGAGCGTGATTGCTGAACCTCTTGAGCGGGGCTTTGGCTTAACGTTAGGAAATGCGCTTCGTCGTGTCTTGTTATCTTCGCTTCGTGGTGCGGCTATTACTGCTGTGCAGATTGACGGTGTCTTACATGAATTTTCGTCAATTCCTGGTGTTCGTGAAGATGTTACAGATATTATTTTGAATATCAAAGAGATTGCGCTTCGTATGCAAGAAGAGGGGCCTAAGCGTGTCGTTGTTTATAAAGAGGGTCCTGGTGTTGTGAGAGCGGGAGATATCAATACCGTTGGAGATATGGAAATTCTAAATCCAGATCATGTTATTTGTACTCTTGATGAAGATGCTGAAATTCGTATGGAGTTTATTGTTAATACAGGAAAAGGCTATGTTCCATCGGATCGTAATTGTGTTGATGATGCGCGCATAGGACTTATTCCAATTGATAGTCTCTATTCACCAATTCGTAAAGTATCTTATAAGGTAGAAAATACGCGTGAAGGTCAAGTTCTGGATTATGATAAATTAACGTTGACGATTGAAACAAATGGTGCTGTTAATGGAGAAGATGCTGTTGCTTTTGCCGCACGTATTCTTCAAGATCAATTATCGTTATTTATTAACTTTGAAGAGCCACAGAAGGAGGCTGTTGAAGAGACTGATTCTGAGCTTTCTTTTAATCCTGCACTTCTCAAAAAAGTGGATGAATTAGAACTTTCAGTTCGTTCAGCAAATTGTCTTAAAAATGATAATATTGTTTATATTGGTGATCTTATTCAAAAAACGGAGTCTGAAATGCTTCGGACACCAAATTTTGGTCGCAAATCGTTGAATGAAATTAAAGAAGTTTTGGCGTGTATGGGTTTACATCTTGGGATGGAAATTCCTGCATGGCCGCCTGAAAACATTGATGATCTTGCTAAACGCTATGAAGATCAGTATTAAAATTAGAATTTAAGGAGAGGGCTTATGCGCCATAGTAAGTCAGGCCGCAAGTTGAATCGGACTGCCAGTCACCGTAAAGCGATGTTTGCAAATATGGCAACTTCGTTGATCGAGCATGAGCAGATTGTAACAACATTGCCAAAGGCTAAGGAAATTCGTCCTATTGTTGAAAAACTCGTTACTCTTGGTAAGCGTGGTGGTTTGCATGCGCGTCGACAAGCAATTGCAGCACTTCGTGATGCAGGAAAAGTTGCAAAATTATTTGATACGCTTGCGCCACGTTATGCATCACGCAACGGTGGGTATTTACGTATTATGAAAGCGGGGTTTCGTACCGGTGATAATGCGCCCATGGCTGTTATAGAATTTGTTGATCGTGATGTCGAAGCGAAAGGGGCTGGGGATCGCATTCGTATGGAGGCTTCTGAGAATGAAAAGGAAACTTCTTCGTAAAGTTTTTTTATTCTGTTGAATTTTTAAAGGCCGCCTTGTCTTTGGGCGGTTTTTTTGCGGGAATTTTTAAGTTATTTTACTTGAAATAATAGATGCAGAGAGAAAGTTATAGAATATTGAATTATTTTATTTTTATAATATTTATTGTTTAAATAGGTTGTTTTTATTCTCTATTATGAAATATTAATAGAGGTCCTTAATTTGCGGGGATGTGTTTTTTTAATTCTATTAATTTTCAACAGAATGTGCTGATTTTATAAGGAGTAGATTATGAGGTATTCTTTTTGGGTGCGGCTTTTTTGGGCGATTATGATACCGATATCATTTGATCATGCATATGCTCATATCCCTCAAACACAAAAAGAAATGACTCTTTCATTTGCTCCGTTAGTTAAAAAGACAGTTCCATCTGTTGTAAATATTTATGCAGCTCGACAAATTAGAGCACGATCACCTTTTGAGGGTGATCCATTTTTTGAGCAATTTTTTGGTCGTTTTCAAAATAATTTTCCTGTCCGTAAGCAATCGTCATTAGGATCAGGGGTGATTGTTGATGCACGGGGTTTGATTGTTACAAATTACCACGTCATTAAAGATGCAAGCGAAATTAAAGTGGCTTTTTCTGATGGGCGCGAGTTTGAGAGCAAGATCGTACTCAAAGATGAAGCAACTGATATTGCTGTTCTTGAAGTTGATGCAAAAGATGCTCAATTTCCCGTTTTGCCTTTGGGAAATTCTGATGCTGTTGAAGTTGGTGATCTTGTTCTTGCTATTGGTAATCCTTTTGGTGTTGGTCAAACGGTTACTAGTGGAATTGTTTCAGCGCAAGCGCGTACACGTGTTGGAATTTCTGATTTTGACTTTTTTATTCAAACAGACGCTGCCATTAATCCAGGGAATTCTGGTGGCGCTTTAATTGATATGAAAGGTGAGTTAATCGGGATTAATACGGCTATTTATTCGCGTTCGGGTGGTTCTGTAGGGATTGGTTTTGCTATTCCAGTTAATCTTGTAAAAGTGATGCTTGATACTGTTAAACGCGGTGGAAAATATTTTGTGCCGCCTTATATTGGTGCTTCTTTTCAAAATGTTACACCTGATATTGCTGGTGGTTTAGGTTTAGAACGTCCCTATGGTGCTCTGATTATTGAAGTTATCAAAGATAGTCCTGCTGAAAAAGCTGGATTGAAAGTAGGTGATGTTATTTTGAGTGTGCAGGGGGTACGCGTTGACAGTCCAGATAGTCTTGGGTATCGTTTGATGACAGCTGACGTTGAGCATAGTCTTGCCTTGGAATATTTACGAAGTGGAAAAACTTTAAAAACACAAATAATGCTTTCATCGATTTCGGAAACTGAATTTTTAAAATCTGAAAAAATTACGGGTGAAAATCCTCTTGCTGGTGCTGAAGTGTTAGATTTAACGCCGCAAAATAGTCGACGTTTTAATCTTCCTATATCTGCAAAAGGTGTTGTGATTACCAATCTTGATGAAATGAGCAATGCTGCTGGAATTTTTCGGTCAGGAGATATTCTACGTGTGGTCAATGGCCATAAAATTCAAACAGTTCATCAGTTGAAAAAGATTCTTATGCAATCTCGTTCGCGTACTTGGCAATTGGAATATGAACGTGATGGTATGTATATTCGCCAATTTATTCGTTGAGGTTTTTTTTGAAGAAAGATTTTTTTACTTCGTCGTTTGATTTTCAAGTTAATAAAAATCAGCCACTTGCAGAAAGAATGCGCCCTTGTTCTCTCAATGATGTTGTGGGACAAAAGCATTTGATTGGAGAGGATGGTTTGCTTTCACGTATGGCGGCAACTGGCTCAATTGGATCGATGATTTTTTGGGGACCTCCAGGGACGGGAAAAACGACTGTTGCACGTTTGTTAGCCCTTGAAACAAATTTCGCGTTTGAGCAGGTTTCTGCTATTTTTACCGGAGTTTCTGAACTTAAAAAGATTTTTGAAGTTGCGCAGAGGCGTTTTATATCTGGGGATAAAACACTTCTTTTTGTTGATGAAATTCATCGGTTTAATCGTGCTCAGCAGGATAGTTTTCTTTCTGTGATGGAAGAGGGTACTGTGGTACTTATAGGCGCAACAACCGAAAATCCTTCTTTTGAACTGAATGCTGCCCTTCTTTCGCGTGCACGTGTTTTAACATTT
>NZ_JBHIQG010000169.1:0-5405 GCF_042196425.1 Bartonella sp. AD328YNZD
AAAGGACATAAAACAAAACAGTCCTTTCAGGGTATTTTAGGTGTACGCTATAGTTTCTAACGATATGGTTATTTTTTAGTTATCTTTAAATGTATGATTAGTTTTTTTAAGTTTTTAATGCAGCATCAGAGAACAATTTTTCAGAGCACGCAGCTTCGTTGTTCATGATAAACTGTATACCCTTATATACTTGATTATGCATTACTTTTTTTTGATAAGAAAATTCTGAGGAAATGCTAAAGAAGCACTATAAAAACGCCCTTATATTCTTGATCAAAAAAGTATTAAAAAAACTGTAAAGAACGGTTTTTTATGAAATAAGGAGGATTTTTAAGAAGGATTGTTGCAATCTAAGGTTGAAAATATGTTTTGTAGAGCTAATTACGTTCAGTGTCTATGCAGGCGTGAAGGGGGGAGGATATGGCTCTACAATATAAATGGAAACGACATTGTTGGATACTCATGTTGAGCAGCTGTTTTGTGCAAGCTGCTGCTGCAAATGAGGGAAGAGCAGCACTTTTTTGTCAATCTTCAAGTTATGAAAATGATAAGGTATTTCACGATCAATACAATGAGGATATGAAAACAGGCAGATGCATACTTGGAGCCTCTCATGATGTCATGATAAGAACGCGCAATGAATTAGACTTTTTGAAAAAGCCTAGCAATTTTATCATGGATAAGGGTGCTAGAGTGTTTGCGAGTCAACAGGCGCTTGACAGCAGTCATCGTGACAATGCTGGATATAATGCACAAGAACAAAATACTGCGTTTCTTAAAAAGCCTGAACTTATTTCCATTAAAGATGGGGCAATATTAGAAAATTATATCCTTGATAATGAAGGTAAAGCATACATTTCAAATGATGGTGAGATTGATAGTCCAGGGCGGTCCATTAATAACACTGTAAGGAATGGTGCAGAGCTTTATGTGTATGCAGGAGGACTCAGTGAGAATAGTAAAATTGAACATGGTGGAATTGAAAATGTTCAGGCTTTAAAAGGAAAACAAGGTTTTTCGAAAAATGCTGTTGTTAAAGAAGGCGGGCACCAAAGTGTTGGAAATGGAGGGAAAGTAGAGGGGACTAAAATTTATGGCGGTGAGCAGCTTATTTTCGGCGAGGGGGATATTGGAGGAGAGATTAAAGGCAGTAGTGCTTCTCACACTATCATTTATGGTCAAGATGAAACACTAGGCCAACAAAAAGTATATGATGGCGGAAAAGTTTGGAATACAAAAGTTATGCAAGGGGGTGTCCAAGAGGTTGGACAAAAGTCTCAAAGTGCAAAAAATGGTGGTTTTGCATTTGACACAGAAGTTTTTGGTGGTGGTAAACAACGTATCTTAAAAGGTGGTCAGTCCATTGGAGTCACTTTAAATGAGAATGCTATTCAGGAAATAGATACTGACGGATCTGTAAAAAATCTAACAATGAATGATCAAACAAAATCATGGGTGCATGCTGGAGCAACATTAGAAGGCAAGACACAGGTAAACCATTCTGGGCAGATCCATCTTTATGCTGGGAATGATCAACAACGCACCACAGTAGAAGATATTATTTTAAATGGAAAAGATACAAAACTATACTCTATTACTGATGAGTTTGATGGAAAAAGTTCTTTGATACAAAAATTAAGTGGTGAAGGGAGTATTATTTTTTCGTTTACAGGTTCTGATCCATATTATTCTCAGCTTCATGTGAATAATCTTTCAGGAAATTTACATTTCGCGTTCAATACTACGATTGCCCATAACCGTGGTGATTATCTCTTGGTTGAGAAAGGCGCTGGGAAACATACAATAAGTGTTGCTGATTCTGGCGTTGAAATCACGGATCCTTTTTCAAATAAGCGTGATTTAATTACGGATCAAAGTGGTGGAGCGCATTTTACGCTGACAGATCTTAAGGGTGAAAAAATTAACGCCATTGATGGTGGAACTTATATGTATGATTTGAAAGAAAGAAAGGATGAAAATGGAAAAGTTTGGTTTTTATCGGCAGACCGCCTCAGTGGACCAGAACCTTCTATGCCAGATCCGACAAATCCTTTTTTTCCTGGAGAAACATCAACAACCCCCTCTACAGATGCAGTGTTAACGTTGTCCGTAGTTCCTGGGCTTATTTTTAATAATGAGTTGCAAATTATACGGAATGGTAGAAAAATTTGGGACAGAAATAAGAAAGATATCGAACTATGGACTTATGGGATTAAGAGCAGAGAACGTGTTGCGACAGGCCATACACACTTTAAACTTGGGCAGACAGGTTTAGTCTTTGGTGCTGATCAGTTGAGTGAATTAGGGCATGGAGAGTTGTATGTTGGTGGTTTTGGGAGTTATGATCAAGCACGTATTTCTCATGCACGAGGTGGTGACAGCAATTTGAGCTCTTATAGTATTGGAACTTACGCAACTTATTTTGATCATCGTGGATGGTATATGGATGGTGTTTTGAAATATAATTATTACCGAGATAATTTGAAAGCCATATCAACGAATGGTTTAGCCATTCAAAGTCATTACAATCAGTGGGCAATAGGTGGATCATTTGAGATCGGTTGTTATTTTGAACCGGCACAGAATACTTGGATGCAGCCTTATATCAAACTAACAGGTTTGCAGGTTGAAGGTAAAAGAATAAAACTTTCAAATGGAATGATAGGTGATCTAAGCCCATTAACTTCATTCCGCAGTGAAGTTGGATTGACTGCAGGACATGAATTTTTTGTGAATTCAGAAACGTCATTAACAGCTTACATTATGGCAGCTTGGTTGCGTGAGAATATAAATAATAATTATACGACAATTAATAACCAGTATAAATTTATTACAGATTTATCAGGCAGTGCGGGTAAATTGGGAATTGGTTTAAATGGTTCGGTCAATGATAAACTAACACTTTATGCGGAAGCACATTATCTAAAAGGACATAAGATTAAGAATGCTCTTCAAGGTATTTTAGGATTACGCTATAGTTTCTAAATATGTGTGCATGGCTGATTAACTTTACAAATGTAATTGTTTTGCAAACTTAAACAGATAACGTTCGGCTATGTCTTCTCGAGAGTGTAGGGACTTTCTCAAATAGTAGGAATGTCTTTATACTCTCTCTTTTAAAGGCAACATACTGAATTTATAATAATAATTCATTTCTATGCATGTTGAATAAGAGTCGCGAAAATCATAGGATTCTCTCATTCCAAATCTGTTTATGTTGAATCAATCAAAATTATTCGCTTGGCACATCGCAAACGGGATGAAGGTGTGTATAAAAACTATACAAAAAAGAAGTAAAAATGTCTCTGATGAATCGTCTCTAGTGTCAAGGGCTGTCACAACATTGGGATGGCAAAGTGTATGATGATATCGGCCCGCTTCTTCATAAGCGTAAAGATTGGGGGCCAATGGCTTTACCGGTATATCATTCATGGATGACGTTACGAAATGGGCTTGAGTGCATTGAGAGATGTCTCTTTAAAACAAGTGCGTGAATGTACAACCGAATGGCGTTTTGTTTTACGTGAAGGGGGGGGCCATTAAAGGGCACGAGCATTTTTTTCATCTATAATTCCAGATATGCAAATTATTCCTTGAATTTAAGTAAACATTTTGAATTTTATTCAATTTTTCTGCCTTAAGTTAGAGTTTTTAGTGGTTTATAGATAAGCAACTTAAAGTTGTTTAAATTAAAAAAATACACTAAAAAATTGTATTTAGACATAAATAAAACACATTATGATACAATCTAAAACAAGCTACCTATGTAGCCGCGGGGTATTTTTCTAAATAATTGAAGAGTGGAGTGTGGATAATGCGGTATAAATACAAATTAAGTTTTTCAGTATTGATGATCAGTAGTTGTCTTTTGCAATCTGCAAGTGTAGTTGAGAGTAGGAATAGAGTGCTAACAAGAGCAACAGATGTGGGAAATAGAGAAGAGGAAGAAAAAAATTTAGAACTGATTGCTAGTTTTTTCAGAAATAATATTACGATTGAATATGGTGATGTAGAGCTTGTTGAGAATGGAAAAACTTCCGTGGGGTCCACTATTAAAAAAGGAGGGATGCAAATAGTTACACGAGCAGGAATTGCAATGAGCGCCAAAATTTTGGGAGGTCAGCAGTTTATTCATGAAGAGCCATATATTGATCTTACAAGCGTGGAGAGAAAAAGTAGTGCATATAAATCTACAATTTCTGGTGGCGGTGGAGCAGTTGGACAGCAGAATGTGTACGATGGAGCGTGGGTTTGGTATACGAAAGTGGGAGATAATGGAGAACAAAATCTTTATGCAGGACAAAGAAAAGAGGGAGGGAAATCAATGTATGCTGAGGTTTCTGGGAATGGGAGACAGCACGTTTTAGCGTTAGGAGAATCTCTGAAAACTACTTTGAAGGATCGAGCTACTCAAGTTGTATATCCTATGGGATTTGTAGATACTTTAACAATTACGGATTTTGCTAAATCGTGGTTCCATGTTGGTGTACAAGAAGTCGTTGGAGAAGTAAGGATCAATGGTGGCGGAGAACTTTATTTATTCGCTGGCGATAGGACAAATCATACAACTAAGAAAAAAATTCCTATAGAAGAGAGCGTGGATGAGATAATATTTGAGGTTGGTGAACGAAAGATAGGAGAAAAACCTCAGATTAAAATTAAAGATTTAGGGGGGCAAAATGGGACTGTTATTTTTACTTCTATACCGTATGATCCACGACATATTTCACTTCATGTTGAGAAACTTTCAGGGAATTTACATTTTCGATTCAATATTAGTGCTACGGGGAATTCGAGTGATTACTTATCGATTGATGAGGGCGCAGGTAATCACAAAATAAGCGTTGCAGATTCTGGTCGTGAAATTACAGGTCTTTTTTCACAAAAGAATAGTTTGGTCACAGGGATTAATTTAATTACTGATAGAAACCACAATGGAGGCGCTAATTTTACTCTGGCAGACCTTTCGGGTAAGGACATTACAACTGTCGATGGAGGAGCCTATCAATATCAATTGCTGAAGAGAGATAGATGTGCTGATTCTAGTGGTAGTGCTACAATTTGGTATTTAGGAAGAGCCTCTGGAGGTACGACACATTCGAATACTGAAGCACAGTGTGTAAACAAGAAAACGAAGGTTCCTCTTGCATTGTCTGATCAATCTCCCTCTTCTGGAGGGAAAAATACCAGTCCTCGTCCACCTACTAAAAAAGAGATGCCCAAACAACGCCCTCCACGTCATTTAAGAGGGGCACAGAATGTTTCCAGTGTTTCGGTATCTTCCTCTCAAGAAAATCAGAATCTTGTAACGTTACCTCCATCAGGTCTTCATCCTCTTTCTGATGAAAAACAACAAACTGCTGTTTCAGAATCTTCTCACTCTTTAGCCGATCAAATGATTGTGC
>NZ_JBHIQG010000170.1:0-5373 GCF_042196425.1 Bartonella sp. AD328YNZD
CTATATATTTCATCTCCAATTATTAATTTCTAAAATGATTTTAGTAGCTTATAATAGCTTAATCGTATTATTTTAATATATTAGATAATATTCTTCCGCTTGTTACCAAAAAACGCCTTAAGAATTCTTTTGGTAAGTCTCCTTATCTTATTTCTAAGTAATTTATAAAAAGAAATATAAAACTTTTTTCTACAGCAGTTCTAATCTTATTATTTTTTACACAACATTTCAATCAATTAAAACATACTTGAATAAATCTTCTCATACACAAAAACTCTTTCACTCAACCCAAAGCTATAATTTTCATTCTTACCGTGCAAAATTATTGTTTAGTATGAGCTGGCATCTAAACCATATCTATTAAAATAGTTTATCTCTCTCCTCTCTCATACAAAGAACGCAATATCCCTTATTTCTGCTTGAACCTTAATAATATTATCCATAGATACTCAAAATTAACTTACGAAAAAATTCAATGCACAAATAAACTTTCCCGCTGATTTCTTCCCGGCCTTCAAAGGACGAAAACTCTTAATCCAATTTGGCTTATAAACAGTTTAGATTCTTGTCGAGCGCAGCTCCTCTTGTTTTCCCACTCATGAAATTAAGTTAACTCAAAGCTCTACAAGCAAGTCCTGCTTTAAGAATATTTACCACACATTCTAAAAGCACTAGTATATTAAAGAAACTTACATACTTTATTTTACCACATCTGAAATGATAGTGTTTTTACAGTATAATAGGACGAAAAAATCCACGAACATAATAATTAGATGCTTTAATATACGAGAACAAGAAAGGACAAGCCCTTCGTTTTTGTTGCTTGCTCTTTAAAAAGAAGGTTCACTTAGAAGTGATTTTCTTAAATCTCATGACATAACCTTGTGTTATTAGTCTTAAGATGCAAATTATATTATTTCCTACGCTCTGTAGCGCATACCTCGCAACTACACGCTCATAATACCTTTTAAGCTGCATTTGATTCTGAAGTTTGAATTAATAAAGCATAAAGCGCATTGGCATTATGCGTATTGCGCAATTTTTGCACAACATCAGCATGACGCAAAACACGTGCAATCTGTGATAAAGCTTTTAAGTGATCTGCACCAGCATTTTCAGGTGCCAAAAGGAGAAAAACGAGATCTATAGGTTCGTCATCGAGAGCTTCAAAATCAACAGGACTTTCAAGACGTGCAAATATACCAATAATCCGATTAATATCTGGTAATTTCCCATGAGGAATCGCAATACCACCACCCAGACCCGTTGAACCAAGCTTCTCGCGTTGCAAAACAACATCAAAAATCACATGCTCACTAAGACCTGTCAGTTGAGACGCTTTTTCGGCTAAAATTTGTAGAACTTGTTTTTTCGAATTAGCCTTAAGAGCCGGAATGACCGCTTCCGGTGCTATTAACTCACTCAAATTCATCCTTTAATTTTCCTCTTATACGCTCAAATGCTCAATCAATAAACCTATAAACGGTATAGATATTTAAAGTTCTTTCACTTTCATGCATCATTGCATGTGTTTTTATTTTTCAATTTATAACGGGTGATAGTTTAATACATGTCATATCACTTTTAACACAACAATAAATAATATTTAGCTCCTCATTAACAGCATGAGAAAAAAAAGAAATGAAATTGTTCATAAAATTAATTTCCTTAAGACAATAGAAAAGGTCATTATTGATAAAATTTATTAGACTTATCACAAGAGTTAATGCACAATTCCCAATTAAATTTTTTCTTTTTTTTAACGAGCTCTTAATAACATGGGGAAACATACTGAGCGAAATAGACCTTTACTTTATACAATTACGGTATAGCTTAACACTGCCTTATAACAACAATCTAAAGGCTTCTAGAGATTTAATGACTTTTTTAGATCTATTCTGATATCTATAGACGAGCTCCTATTTTGAAATATGCCATACAAACCAATAAAACACGACAATCCCTCTTGAATAACCGCAATATATAATTGGTGCTCCCATCAAAATACCCGAAACAGCATTATCGATATGTTATTTGATTCGACAGAAAAAAATATGGTGAATATCTCTTACCTTTCAATAACACATACATTTATTTACAGCCTCATTTATCACTCATTATCACGTTAATCTAGTGATATCTTTTCTACGATACAATCATGTGTAATCTAAACTAATAAAACAACAAATTCACCTTATAGTGATGAAGCTTTCTGCACCACTCCATAAAAACATTTTAAGATTATAGTCATAAAAGAAGTTTTAGCATAAATAAGGAGATTTTCAGTAATAATGTTCGGTTAAACTTAAATGGAAACTCGTGAAAATTGTAAAATCAAAGAGAAAACTGATTTCCCAAATAAATTCTGCGTACATCAACGTTGTTGATAATATCATTAGGACAACCGTGAACTAACACCCGCCCTGTATGAATAATATAAGCGCGATCGACAAGCCCTAATGTCTCACGTACATTATGATCCGTTATTAAAACACCAATGCCACGCCTCGTTAAATGACGAATAAGTTGTTGAATATCGAAAATAGCGATAGGATCAATTCCTGCAAATGGTTCATCAAGTAACATAAAATTGGGACGAGACGCTAAAGCGCGCGCAATTTCAAGTCGCCGACGCTCACCCCCAGATAAAGAAAGTGCAGGCATTTTACGTAAATGATCAATTTTAAATTCATGTAATAGGCTATCTAACTCTTCACGTTGTTTAAGGCGATCTTTTTCAACGACCTCTAAAACAGCTTTAATATTATTTTCTACTGAAAGGCCACGAAAAATAGAGGCCTCCTGCGGAAGATATCCAATACCTAAACGTGCACGTCGATACATCGGAAAATGTGTAATATCAAATCCATCAATCTTAATGGAGCCTCCATCAGATTTTATGAGCCCCATAACCATATAAAAACAAGTTGTTTTACCTGCCCCATTAGGCCCTAAAATACCAACAGCTTCTCCTGTACGAATGCCAAAAGAAACACCATTAACAGTTCGTCTTCCTCTATAAACTTTAACTAAATGACTGGCAATCAAGGTCCCCTTTAAGCGCTTTTTTGAAGCTTCACTTGCAAGGTCATACCTATCTGTCTGTTTTTTTCTTTTGATTCCAAACATGAAATCTTAATGGCCATTCTTTTGATTTTGTTTAAAAATAATAGAAACACGGCCTTTTTTCTCAGGCGTCTCACAACCTTCTAAAAAAGCCTTTCCGCTTTCCATATTTGCCGTTAGTTTGCACCCCGTTGCCACATTATCACCATCAGTTAACACAACATGCTTCCCAGTCAAACTCATCATTTTTGACTTTCCATCAAAAACGCCTTTATCACCTGTAGCAATTTGCGTAGCAATTTTTATATAGACCTTTCCTAAAGCTTCCATTTTTTTTATGCTTGACGAACCCAATAAAGAAACAGGTGATGCCTTTGTATATTCTTTGTTTCTATCCGTTTTTTTATAGGCTTTATCGTAGTAAACAACTAATTTTGCCGTTCGTAAAAGACGTTCACCTTGTACTACTGAAACATCACCCTGAAAAAGCGCTATCCCCTCTTTATCACGTATTTCTAAAGAATCTGCATAAAGTTCTACCGGTTCTTTGTCATTTGATAGACTTATTCCAAAATGAGTCCCTTCAGCATATCCTAAAACCATCCCTCCTTCTAACATTCCCATGCTAAAAGCTAATGCCATACCTATCCATCTTTTGTATGATCTCATGATTTCAATTCTTCATGTTTATATATACACATACTTTTCTTTACAAATATCCACTTTAAAGATTCGTATTGATATTCCGTCATTGCTTTTGCAGCACTAAATGCACACCACCATGAAAATACATGTTTTTTCCTTTTTCTCGAATTTGCAAAGCATTTGCTGCAAGATGCAAACCTGCTCGCTGAATATTAACACGTTGATCTGTTTTTAACTGCCCCTCAGATAAATTAATACTAGCGGATATAAATTGTGCCATCATCCCATCATTTGTTGTAACAGTGAATGGCTTATCCAACTGTAAAAAACCATTAATGTTATCATAAACTCCCCCTTGTGCTGCGAGAAAAACCTGTCTTTGTTGGCCCATAAACGCTTTAGCCGTAATGTTTTGCAACCTAATTATTCCAGAGTGTGTATGATCTTGAAATGCCTTTTCTGCTTTAAGCCAATAAGGTTCATGAGCACGCGTATACCCTTCTAATTTTGGATTGAGTATCGTCAAATTCATCACTTCACTCTCTTCGCTATTCAAAGGCATAGAATTAGAAGTAACAGGAACTGAGAAAAACGTAAACCAGCAAAAAACCAACGCTGAAACCAACGCTAAGAAAGGTAAAAAAATTTTTAATATGCTAATGCGACGCGAATGACGGGAAGCTTTTTTAAAAACATCTCCAAAAGATGATCGCGTGGAAAAGACTTCATAAGGTTTGTGTACGAACATATTCTCCTAATCTCTTAAATGTTCCGCATTTTTAATTTGTATAACCTTTATAAGAGGTATTTTAAAATTTTGTTTCTTGCAATTTGTTTTTTCTTTGTTTTATTTTGCTTTTATCCGCTTATATATTGTAATATGCATGGAGTGCACAATTATAAAAAAGTTTTTTGTGTGAAAGTGAGGCTATTGTGGTTAAATCAGAGCTTGTGCAAATTATTGCTCGTCATAACCCACATCTTTTTCAAAGAGATGTGGAAAATATTGTGAACGCTATTTTTGAGGAAATTTCAACAGCACTTGCAAATGGCAATCGCGTTGAACTTCGTGGATTTGGAGCTTTTTCTGTAAAGAGCCGTTCAGCTCGTAATGGACGTAATCCACGAACAGGTGAAGCCGTTACTGTTGATGAAAAGTGGATTCCCTTTTTTAAAACTGGCAAGGATTTACGTGACCGTCTTAATCAATGAGAAACTTATGATTATTAAACGTATTCTTCTAACAAGTATCAGTGTGATTCTCGCTGCGTTTTTGATTGTTTTTATCGTAGCTAATCGTCAAATGGTTCCGTTAAACCTTGATCCTTTTCGAGCAAATTCTGAAAGTTTTACTTATCATGCTCCCCTCTTTATATGGCTCTTTATTTTCTTTGGTTTTGGTATCTTATTAGGAAATTTGATCCGTTGGTTTTCCTATCACAAATGTAAAAAAGCTCTCAAAAAAAGTAAAGCCGAGATAGAGAAATTGAAAACGACTATATCAAATCTGGTATAATGGTATTTTAATGAAATCTTTTTCTCTCTGTATTTTATATTAATACGGAGTTTAAAAGTGCTCTTTTTCTTTTTTATACATGTTTTAATTGACTTTAGCTTTTTTGCACTTTTACGAAACATTTAAGAGCTTTATAATATATTTTT
>NZ_JBHIQG010000171.1:0-5346 GCF_042196425.1 Bartonella sp. AD328YNZD
GAAGCTATTAACATATTTTAATATAGGATTGTGTATGACTCGCACTTTTGCAATTCCTCCCAAAGCATCTAGAATCACTCATAAGGAAATATATCATGGTATTTTTCGTGATGATCCCTATCATTGGCTACGTGCGTCTAACTGGCAAGATGTTTTTAAAGATCCTAACTGTCTTGACCCCAATATTCGACAGCATCTTGAAAAAGAAAATGCTTATCAATCAGCTCAAATGGCTGATACAAAACCATTACGAGATTTGCTTTTTACAGAAATGAAAAACAGGATCCAAGAGAATGATAGTTCTGTTCCTATAAAACATGGTCCTTTTGCTTACGGATTCTCTTATGTTACCGGAGGCCAACAGCCACATTATTTTCGGACACCAAGGAATGGCGGAGAAAAAAACGTGTACCTTAATGGTGATGTCTTGGCAGAAGGCAAAGAATATTTTAAATTTGGTTCAGTTCAAGAATCTCCTGACCATACACATGTGGTATGGACCTATGATGACAAAGGATCAGAATTCTATACAGCTAAAATTCGTAATTTTGAGACATTGTCTGACTGTACGGACACAATTACTGATACATCTGGTCAAATTGTATGGGATGCTAGGTCTGAAGGTTTTTTCTATACTAAGATGGATAAAAACCACCGACCTTCAGAGCTCTATTATCACCAATTAAACACAGATCAATCACAAGATAAGCTTATTTTTCGTGAAGACAATCCAGGTTTTTTCTTAGATGTAAGCGGTTCTAAGCTTAATGATGTTATTTATATTAATATTCATGATCATGAAACATCCGAGATCTGGCTAATTCCTGCTGAGGCGCCTTTTACTGTTCCCCAATGTGTACGGAAACGACAACAAGGTATTGAATATTCACTTACAGAGGGTGGTGATGTCTTTTATATTCTAACCAATTTAGATAATGCAAAAGATTTCAAAATTATGGTAGCGCCATATACATCTCCACAATCAGAAAATTGGTCTGAGTTTGTCCCACATCAGCTTGGGTGCCTAATATTATCCCATGATGCTTATCAAGATTTTCTTGTCTGGATCGAACGTTTTGAGGGGCTTCCACGTATAAAAGTAATGGAACGTACCACTAAACAAGTTAATTCCATCGCTTTTACTGAAGAGGCTTATTCTTTAGGTCTGCAAGGAGTTGCAGAATATAACAGTCCAACTATTCGTTTTTCCTATTCGTCTATGACAACACCTGATCAAGTGTTTGATTATGAGATGAAAAGTCGTAAACGAATGCTTTTAAAAACGCAAATAATTCCCTCTGGGCATAATAAAGATGCATATGTAACACGACGGATTATAGCAATAGCAGACGATGGTGAGAAGATTCCTATTTCACTTTTTTACCACAAAAACACTCCCCTTGATGGTGGTGCGCCTTGTCTGCTTTACGGTTATGGTGCTTATGGGATTTCTATTCCTGCCAGTTTCAATAGTAATGTACTTTCTCTAGTAAACAGAGGTTTTATTTACGCTATTGCTCATATTCGCGGAGGAAAAGAAAAGGGAGTAGAGTGGTATGAGAAAGGAAAACATCTCTTTAAGCACAATACATTTACAGATTTTATTGCTTGTGGGCGTTACCTTGTAAACAATAAATTCACTTCTCACGACCGGCTGATTGCCCATGGTGGTTCAGCAGGGGGGATGTTGATGGGAGCCATTGCCAATATAGCTCCCCAGGATTTTGCTGGGATCGTCGCGAATGTGCCTTTTGTTGATGTCTTAGCGACAATGTTAGATGCTTCATTGCCACTCACACCTCCAGAATGGGGCGAATGGGGGAACCCTCTTGAATCAGAAGAAGATTATAAGCTTATTGCTTCCTATTCTCCTTACGATAATGTCAAAGCTCAAAACTATCCCCCTATACTTGTGATGGCAGGATTAACAGATCCTCGTGTAACTTACTGGGAGCCTGCAAAATGGGTGGCAAAATTACGAGACCTAAAAACAGACGATAATGCAGTTTTATTACGTATTAATATGGATTCAGGGCACGCTGGTGCAGCTGGACGTTTTTCAAAGCTAGAAGAAGTTGCCTATATCTATGCATATATTCTAAAGATAGCAGGAAAAGACTTTTGCTAATCCATAATACTTCTGTATGAAAGTCTCCGATAATTTATTGGATTATAGAGACTTTCATACACTAAAAAGTTATCTAGATAGTTTAAAATTCACATTCTTCATAAAGTTCTAAAACATAGTCCCAATTAATTAAATGGTCTACAAAGGATTCGAGGTACTTCGGTCGAGCATTGCGATAATCAATGTAATAGGAATGTTCCCACACATCGACACCCAAAATAGGGCGAGCATTGTGCACTAAGGGATTTTCACCATTAGGGGTTTTCATAATTTCAAGCTTGCCATCTTTAACAGCAACCCACGTCCATCCAGAACCAAATTGGGCACTAGCAGCAGCAATAAAATCAGCGCGGAATTTGTCATAACCACCTAGATCAGCGTCAATAGCTTTTGCTAACTTTTCAGGAAGTTTTTGGCCACCACCATTTTTTTTCATCCAAAGCCAAAAGTGGTTATGATTGTAATACTGCGCTGCATTATTAAACAAACCAATATTTTTTCCAAAACTTTTTTTAACAATATCTTCAAGGCTTTCATTTTCTAAGCCTAACTCTTTCACAAAATTATTGGTGTTGGTAAGATAAGCAAGGTGATGCTTATCATGATGATATTCAAGCGTTTCGCGTGACATATAAGGCGAAAGGGCATCGTAATCATAAGGCAACGGGGGCAATTCAAAAGCCATTTAAAAATCTCCTCGATTCTAATTGTTAAGCTTATTTCATAAGCCTAATTTGCCATTTACCGAATTTAAAAGCAAATGTTGAATACCTAGTTTGTATGAAATAGTTTTAATGTCTCTCTTTTTGTAAAAGAAGCTTTTAGGAAATGTATATTCATCAATCAAAAAGGGTATTGGTCTACATAAAGATTGCTTCTGAAGATTTTTTACATCTATGAGCGGGTAATGAATATCATTATCTTTTGAATAAAAAGTAAATGGAAATAGCTATTATTCCTTGTTTTTGTATATCTATTTTTTCAAATACCATATAAAATGTTTTTAATTTTTGCAAAACTTTTCCAGTTTATTGGTGTATCATAATGTTTTCAACAGAATATTAAGTGTTATTTTTTAGGAAATATTTTTCAATGTGCTTGATTTTATTTTATGGTGCTACCCATGAATAATATAATGTAAAAATTAGTGGACATTACCATCTTTATGCTTAATGCAAGAGCACAGCAGCACTATCATACACTTACCGGTTGCCAATGTGGTGACAGCTTTTTTCTTAAATTGAGCAAGATGAGATTTTAATATATCAAGAAAATTAAATCATATGCAAATTTATTAGATACATGAGTAAACTGAAAGATTTTCATGTTCTGTTCCTAAGACATCAATACAAAGAGCAAAATAATTGGTGGATAAATGGTTGCTACTTATGTTAAAATCACAATTGTATATCAGTTTCTGCTACGAATTTGTATCGATGGCAATGCCATACAAGACTCAGAAATTTTATAATAAAAAAGTAAGGTCTTTGATTTTCAGATATTGCGTCCAATCACAGGAATCGCTATAAAGTGCAAAAGTAATTGTAAAGCGTGTTTTTTGGGGTATAGCCAAGCGGTAAGGCACCGGTTTTTGGTACCGGCATTCCCTGGTTCGAATCCAGGTACCCCAGCCAATTTTAGTGAAATGAATCAATCATAAACTTGAGAAATCATAGACTTGAGAGTGGATTAAATCTCTTAATTATCTTTAGCCATTCATATCGGATTGGACAGAGGAGAAATACGCGTCTGTAGCGGAGTGGCTCTTACTATAACTATAATCAAAATAGTTATTTTAGGGATTTTTCTTTATAAGAGTGGGGCTTAAATGATTTATGCGCACTTGCTTTAGAAAAACTATTTGGCTGGATTTTGCGCTCTATAACAACACCAGCGTGCGATTTTTCTTATTCCACCATCTTCATTACGTCGTACAGCATAACAATAACGCTGATCAGGAAATATATTTCGTTGCATATCACGTACAATATGAGCAGTATGGCCATAAGGTGCTACACAATCAATAAACCATACGTATTTTCCATTTTGCCAATTGGCATCGGGTAAAAATTCTCCCTTTTCAAGCATAGATTGATGATTTTTCTCATCTAAAAAAGCCCAGGTGATAAAGGCGCAAAATTCTCCACGTTCATTTTTATAGAGCTTGTATTGCCCAGTCTGTAAAGCTGGACCTAAGTTTCGGTCTATATCCCAAATTCGCCAGCGGCGGTATAAGGGAGATGTAAGCATTAAAACAACCATGGCACCCAAAGCCGTAAGAGGATCTATGAGTGATGGTGATGGATTTTCATTTACAGACATTATCTTTCCTTTAGGGACTGTTCTAAAATTTTGGTGATAGGTTCAAAGAAATAAGAAATGAGACGCCGTTTTGAGGTAATGACATCCGTTGTTACAGTCATGCCAGGGATAAATTTAAATTGTTTGTTATTCAAAGTGATATGATCTTGGTCAATTTTGATTAAAACAGCGTAGACACCATTAATTTCTTTATTATAGCGTGCTGTAGCGCCTACATTAACGACTGAGCCGTGGATAACACCGAAACGTTCAGGCGGAAAGGCAGAAAACTTGATGTAAGCACGTTGGCCCTTTTCTAAAAAACCAATATCTCGATTATCAAAAAATGCTTCAATAATGAGACCGCCTGCACCAGGGACAATGCGCATGAGAGTTTTACCAGCCTCTACAAAGCCACCCAAAGTATGGGTACTTAAATCATCGATACGTCCATCAACAGGTGCATAAAGTGATAAGTGGTCAAGATGGTATTGAGTGCTATCAAGCTTTGCTTTTAATCCTTGAAGATTCAGTTCTGTTTCACGCGAAAGTTGCCGATAGCGGGCGATTTCATCGGAAATGAGACTTTTCCGTTGTTGGCGGAGGGTATTTATTTCGGCGGCATTTTCTTCCAAATGTCTTTGATTGGTTAAAATTTCATGCTCGACATTTTTAAAGTCATGTAAACGCTCTAAGTAAACGGCTTGGCTAATGACTTTTGTTTCCATCAGGCTTTTTGCAGCTTTTAATTTTCCTTGGCTTAATTGACGATCATCTTCCAACCTATCTAATTGCGCATGTTGTGTTGCACCGCTGCGCTCGACGCGGTCCGCTTGTGCTTTTAGCGCTCTTAATTTATCTTGGAGAGATTGAAGGGTAGCGCTAATGAGTTTTTCACCTTCTATTCTTGCAGTCGT
>NZ_JBHIQG010000172.1:0-5336 GCF_042196425.1 Bartonella sp. AD328YNZD
TGAGTATTATTCAGTTTATAGCACCATATTTTCCTAAGTTTTTATATCAAATTCCACCCTTAAAATATAATTTTAAGAGAGATATTCGTTCTAAATAAAGGACTGTGTCTTGATTTGTGTGGATGAATAAGGTCAAAAGAAAATAATTTAATTGCACAATTTAGGAGTTGATTAATGGGTGCAGCTTTTATTTTTCCAGGGCAGGGGAGCCAAATCGTTGGTATGGGGAAAGCGCTTACAGAGCAATTTGTTGCGGCGCGGATGGTTTTCGAGGAAGTTGATGATGCGTTGGGTGAGAAATTATCAGAGATCATTTTTGAAGGACCAGCAGATGTTTTAACGTTAACAGCAAATGCACAACCAGCATTAATGGCTGTATCCATGGCTGTCATTCGTGTGATGGAACAATTAGGGTTTCATATAGAAGAAAAGGTAAGGTTTGTTGCTGGCCATTCTTTAGGAGAATATTCTGCGCTTTGTGCTGTTGGTACGTTTAGTCTCACAGATACGGCAAGGCTTTTGCGTATTCGTGGCAATGCCATGCAGGCTGCTGTTGCGGTTGGTGAAGGTTCTATGGCAGCACTTATCGGTTTGGAAGAGCAAGTTGTGGAAGAAATTTGCCAAAATGTTTCTGGAGAAGGACTATGCCAGATTGCCAATGATAATGGTGGTGGGCAAATTGTTATTTCAGGTCAAGCAACAGCAATTGAGACAGCGGTAAAGATTGCATCAACAAAAGGTGCAAAACGTGCACTTCTTCTTCCGGTTTCTGCACCTTTTCATTCGTCTTTAATGCAGCCTGCGGCTGATGCCATGAAGAAAGCGCTTTTGACTGTTAACAAAATGCCCCCTATTGTTCCCTTGATTGCCAATGTTTCTGTTGCCCCAGAAAGTGATCCAGAACGTATTGCTACTCTTCTTGTTGAACAAGTGACTGGGAGGGTGCGATGGCGTGAAACAATAGAATGGATTGCTGCGAATGGGATTGATACGCTTTTTGAAGTTGGTTCTGGAAAAGTATTAACAGGTTTAACGCGTCGTATTAACAGAGATATAAAGGGGGTAACAATTGGAACAGTTGATGAAATAGAATCAGCGCTAGGAATGCTTGGCGTTTAATCTGTAGGAGTTAAAAATGTTTAAATTAACAGGACGTAAGGCTCTTGTAACGGGGGCATCAGGAGGAATTGGTGAGGCCATAGCACGTTGCTTCCATGCACAAGGAGCCATTGTTGGACTTCATGGAACACGTGAAGAGAAGCTTAGAGAATTGGCGGCAGAATTAGGACAGAACGTTTTTGTCTTTCCCGCTAATCTTTCTGAACGCCAATCAATTAAACAGTTGGCTGAAGCTGCAGAAAGAGAAATGAATGGTGTCGATATTTTGGTTAACAATGCGGGAATCACCAGAGATGGTCTTTTTGTGCGTATGCAAGATAAGGACTGGGATAATGTTTTAGAAGTTAACCTAACAGCTGCTTCTCTTTTGACACGTGAATTAACACATTCTATGATGCGTCGCCGTTATGGCAGGATTATTAACATCACATCTATTGTTGGTGTTGTGGGAAATCCTGGACAAACAAATTATTGTGCTGCAAAAGCAGGCTTGATAGGTTTTACTAAAGCATTAGCACAAGAAATTGCTTCACGAAACATCACTGTCAATTGTATTGCTCCAGGATTTATTAAATCTGCAATGACAGATAAGCTTAACGAAAAGCAAAAAGAACATATCATGGCTGCGATTCCAATGAAGCGTATGGGGAGTGGACAAGAAATAGCCGCTGCAGCTATTTATTTAGCGAGCGATGAAGCTGCCTATATGACAGGTCAAACACTTCATATCAATGGTGGAATGGCAATGATTTAAGTATTTTCTTGTATTCCACATTGATTTATAAGCTATATTATTTTAGATAGTAGCGATTGAAATGGAAAGATATATCTATTTCTTTAAAATGGTCGTTGATCAATTGATGTCAGAATGTCAGATTGGTTCATTTTGTAGGGGATATCCACAGGATGTTTTAAATTATTGCTAAAATCTTTTAAAGTAATGCATCTATTGCTTGATTAGATGAGCCGATATAGTTAACCAAATTATAGGAAAATATAAATTCGAGGATTTCAACATGAGTGATACAGTAGAGCGCGTTAAGAAAATTATTGTGGAACATCTTGGGGTTAATGCAGATAAAGTCGTAGAAAATGCAAGCTTTATCGATGATTTAGGGGCTGATAGCCTTGATACGGTTGAACTCGTTATGGCTTTTGAAGAAGAGTTTGGTGTAGAAATCCCAGATGAAGTTGCGGAAACGATTTTCACCGTTGGTGATGCAGTCAAGTTCATTGATAAAGCTTCTGCATGATGACTAAAGGGCAAAGGCGTCAATTGCTTTTGCCTGTATTCTTCGAAGCTCTTTTGAAAAAAGAGCTTTAAGAGGTGAAGTTTAGTGCAAGGTTAGAAGTTATGAGACGTGTTGTTGTTACTGGTTTAGGATTGGTATCTCCATTAGCCGGTAATGTTGAATATAGTTGGAAACGGCTTATTGAAGGAAGAAGTGGTATTCGACGTATTACTGAATTTGATGTGTCAGATTTGCCATGCCAGATTGCTGCGCGTATCCCCTTAGGGGATGGAAAAGAGGGGTCCTATAATGCTGATTTGTATATGGAACCTAAAGAGCAACGTAAGGTTGATGCATTTATTGTTTATGCAATGGCTGCTGCTAACCAAGCGCTTACAGATGCCGAATGGTTTCCTAAGAGTGATGAAGATCAGATTTGTACAGGTGTATTAATTGGTTCGGGTATAGGGGGAATTGAGGGCATTGTTGAAGCTGGTTATACGATTCGTGATAAAGGTCCCCGTCGTCTTTCTCCTTTTTTTATTCCGGGCCGTTTGATTAATCTTGCTTCTGGTTATGTGTCTATTCAATATGGTTTACGTGGTCCTAATCATTCGGTTGTAACGGCTTGTTCGACAGGAGCGCATGCGATTGGTGATGCAGCACGTTTGATTATGTTCGGTGATGCGGATGTTATGGTCGCAGGGGGAGCAGAATCTCCGATAAATCGGATATCCCTTGCAGGTTTTTCTGCTTGTAGAGCTCTTTCTACTTGTCGTAATGATGATCCTGAACGAGCGTCACGTCCTTATGATGCAGATCGTGATGGTTTTGTGATGGGGGAAGGTGCGGCGGTTGTTGTTTTAGAAGAGCTAGAACATGCAAAAAAACGAGGGGCACGTATTTATGCTGAGGTTATCGGCTATGGTTTATCTGGTGATGCTTACCACATTACAGCGCCTTCAGAAAGTGGTGAAGGTGCGCAGCGTAGTATGATGGCTGCTCTTAAGCGTGCACAAGTGAATGTGAATGAACTTGATTATATTAATGCTCATGGTACATCAACGATGGCAGATTCCATAGAGTTAGCAGCTGTTGAACGTGTTTTAGGGAATTATGCATCACAAATTTCTATGTCATCAACGAAGTCATCTATCGGGCATTTACTTGGTGCTGCCGGTGCTGCTGAGGCTATTTTTTGTGTTTTAGCCATCCGAGATAATATAGCTCCAGCGACACTTAATCTTGACAATCCATCGGTTGAAACGAAAATTGATCTTGTCCCATACAAACCGCGTGAACGAAAGATTGACACGGTTCTTTCCAATTCTTTTGGATTTGGTGGAACAAACGCATCTTTGGTAATGCAACGTTTTAGAGGGTAATAAGTATTTTCATTTAATTTCTTATTCTGAGTTTTTTACTTTATTATAAGGTGAATGAGAAGTAATAATATTGTATTTAATCGCTATTGAGGGTTTATGTCCGACGTGAAAAATGAAAAATCACTAAAGGACATAAGTGATTCCTTTTCGAATCATTTAGCAGATAGTCATGACATGTTAGCACATAAAAAGCGAAAGAAATCATCTATCGTACGTAATCCATTGGTTGTTCTCGGCCATTTTTTTCTCATGCTGATTGTGGTTATACTTTTGGGCATAAGTATTCCTCTTTATATTGGAAAAAGTATTTTTGAAGAAAAGGGAAAAATTGAGGAAGAACAAATTGTTCTTATCCATCCTGGTACAGGAATTCGTAAAATTGCTTCATTACTAGAAAAACGTGGTTTCATTCGATCATCAGATATTTTTGTTTATGGGGTTGGTTATCACCAAAAAACAACGCATTTGAAGGCTGGAGAATATTTGATTCCGGCTCATGCTTCGATGCAGGATATTATGGATATTCTTGTGAAAGGAAAATCTATTGAGTATACATTTACAGTACCTGAAGGTTTAACGGTTCAGCAAGTTTTCGATCGATTAGCTGCGAATGAAATTTTGATTGGAGACCTTCCAAAAATTTTGCCTCCAGAAGGCTGTTTAATGACGGATACTGTTCGTTTTATTCGGGGGACAACGCGTAAAGAGATTGTAAACAGATTGCGTGAAGGACAGACAAAATTAATTCATGCTATATGGGCTACGCGTTCACCTGATTTACCTATTAAATCAATTGATGAATTTGTTATATTAGCCTCAATTGTTGAGAAAGAAACGGGAATTGCAGCAGAAAGACCAATGGTTGCTGCAGTATTTTATAATCGCCTTACAAAGCATATGCGTCTTCAATCTGATCCAACAGTAATTTATGGTCTCTTTGGAGGAAAAGGAAAACCATCCGGTCGTGCAATTTATCGTTCAGATCTTGAGAAGGAAACACCTTATAATACTTATAAGATTAATGGTTTGCCTCCAACAGCTATTGCAAATCCAGGTCGAGATTCCTTGAAAGCGGTGGCACATCCACCAAGCAGTGATGCACTTTATTTTGTTGCGGATGGTTCAGGTGGGCATGTTTTTTCTCGAACCTTAGAGGAACATAATATGAATGTTCGTAAGTGGCGAGAATTTAAGGCAAGAAATTAATTTATAATGATAATGTATCTGTTTGCATCGTAAAATGAAAATCCAAAGTATAGTAAAATTTTTTATAAGAATTATAAAAATCATTTTCTTGTATGCTACAAAAGAGGTTAGCGTATGGATAAAAATATTTAAGAAAGAAGTAAATATACTGCTAATAAATTATTTTAATGGAAGAACAAGATAACATTGAGATCTAGCTGCTAAAGCAAATACCATTGGTTGAGAGAAACATTGAGGTAATGTATTATTTAAATTTTGAAGAAAAATTTATGAACAAAGTAGAGTGGTGTGATGACAGCCTTTGAAAGTAAATTCAGTGCCATAAAAACAAATCAACGCCGCGGTTTTTTATTTATTCTCTCTTCACCTTCAGGCGCTGGTAAATCAACAATTT
>NZ_JBHIQG010000173.1:0-5305 GCF_042196425.1 Bartonella sp. AD328YNZD
AAAATGGCAACCTGATCATTTTGTGTTGGAAAAAACACATGAGGAAATATGAGAGCTGCGGCAGTGCCAAAGACATAGAAATCAAAGAATTCAACTGTTGGGCCAATAAGGCTTGCAAACAAAATGCGACGAGGGGAATTTCTGTTGTTTTTATCTTGCATTTCTAAGTTTGTAGACATGAATAGAATGTCCCTTTCAGTGTATGACAAATCAAATGACGAATTAACTAACTATAGTTATAAAAATTTCAAATCAGTGTCGAGTCAATATTATGACGTTTCCTCTATATTAGGACAATGAGTATAGACTGATGAGCATGAATTAAGTGTTCTATAGATTATACAAATTGAATAGAATAAAGGCACTGCTTTAAATGCTGTAGAAGATGGAAATACGTAGCCATAAACGTTGTTCTCATTCACATTGCTGTTTCCTTTAAAGTTCAATGCTGTTTTTATCTCTTGAGGGATCAGCCTTATTTGTAGATCAGTGTTTATTGTCTCAAAAATATTTTCATGGATGTAATTATAACACTTTTTAGGTGTATATAAAACTAATTAAATCTTTTAGTTGTGCATATATTTTAAAACACATGGTGTATATTTGATCTGTCAAAGCTTAATTTATCGAATGCTTCGTTATCTTAAAAGACATGAGGGTGAGCAACATTGTGTTGTTTTGGTCTGTGCATTTTTTTCTAAATGGGGGATTTAATTTGGAATGATGGAGTGTGAATAATGCAACGCAAATTGAAATTAAGTTTTTGTGCACTAATGACCAGTGGTTTTTTTGTCAAGATTGCGAGTGCAGATGGAGTAGAGACACCAAAAGAAAAGCTATTAACACCAGTAGATATCAGTGAACATCTAGAAGAGACAAGAACATCGTTATCAAAAGTGAGGGGATTAAAAGAAAAAAAGGGGGAATCAAAAAAGATAGAGAATAAACAGACAGTAGAAGGAAGTAAGTCTTCAGAAGAGGAAAGGAAGGGATTAGAAAACCTATTCTTTGAAGTTCTCACAAATTCAGTAATAAGCGATGGGGCTATTGTCTATATTACTAAACGTGACTCTGAAGGTTTTGAAATAAATAGCTTTAGCTATGAAGAAGCAGGCTATTCCATCAATAATACGGTTCAAGAAGGTGGAAAACTCTACATTGATGCAGCAAGTGTTAGCAGGGATACGACAATTGAGAGTGGTGGTATTGAATTCGTCCAAAATCTGAGCAGTTCGGAATATGCCACTGTTAAAAAAGGGGGTAAACAAATTGTTGAGAGTGGTGCAAATGCTGAGGGAGCTAAAATCTATGGTGGTGAGCAGATTATTTTTGGTAAGGGGATCCTTGGGGATGGTTTGTCGCGTAAAGATAAGGAAAGTAGTGCTTATAGCACTGAAATTTATGCGGCAGATGGAATGTTAGGAATACAAAGTGTCTATAGTGGGGGGATGGCTGTTGACACAAAGATTATGAAAGGTGGTGTCCAGAATCTTGATGGTAAAGAGAATTTTCATAATAGCTTCTCAGAAGATGCTGATACAGCCGATATAGAAAATGAAGATTTTACAATTAATGAAGGGGCTTTTGCACTGAGTACCGAACTTTTTAAAAATGGTATGCAGAATATCTTTGCAGGAGGGAATGCGAGTGAAGTTACTTTATACGATAGAGCTACGCAGAAGATATATGATTCTGGATATACGGATGATCTAACCATTAATCATCAAGCAAGGTCATGGGCTTTTGCGGGGGCAATATTAGATAAGGACACAAATGTTTATGACTTTGGCAGCCTCTATCTTTATGCTGGGAATGGTGAAGCTGTTACGGAAGTAGAAAATCTTAATTTAAATGGAGAAGATAGCAAACTATACATTATTGCTCCTGAAGATAACAGCAAAAAACTTCACGTTAATATCCAGAATTTAACTGGAAGTGGCAGAGTTATTTTTACATACTTAGGGGCTGATAAGCATTACTCTAAGCTTAATATTGATGATCTTTCAGGTTCTTTACATTTTGATTTTAATGTCAACTTTGCCAAGCATCTTAGTGATTATCTTGTCATTAAAGAAAGTGGTTCAGGTTATCACACAATAAGTGTGGCTGATTCTGGGCGTGAAATTACAAATTCTTCTTATAAAAAGCTTAAATTAATTACTGATCGTAGTGGAAATGCTCATTTTACTCTGACAAACACTTTTGGTGAAAAAATCGGAACTGTTGATGCCGGAACCTATCGGTACAGTTTGAAACATAGAAACAATAAGGGTACTGGTAAAATTTGGTACTTAGATGCAAACCACACCATTGATGAGACAACTTCTCAAGTTTTTGATAGTGTATTGAAACCATATACTGGTTCATCAAGTGATTTACTCACAGAACTCACAATTGATCAAGGAACAACTGTTTCTATTGCGGATCCTAGCTTTGACACGAGCAGCAAGGAAGTTGATAGCAATGGAGAAACTTCAATTAGTAATACAGTTAAAGATGGTGGAAAGCTTTCCGTTTATAGCGGTGGTTTTAGCTTGTATACGACAATTCAAAGAGGCGGTACTGAGATTATTAAAACACAGGGTCTTTCGCAGGATACTATTGTTTATAAAGGGGGGCAACAAAAGGTTAAAGAGGGGGGAAAAGCTGAAGGAGCTAAAATTTACGGTGGTGAGCAGTTTGTTTCAGGAAAGTCTGAGATCAAGGGTGCGATGGTGAGGAGCAGCGCCCATGACACTATCGTTTCTGGTGAGAATGGAGTGCGAGGATATCAGAATGTGTATGATGATGGAGAGGTTTTTAACACACAGATCATGGAAGGCGGGATACAAAATCTTTATGGAGAAGAGGATCTAAACGAGTATAGCAGCTTTGCCTTTGATACGAAGGTCTTTTCTGGTGGACAGCAACATGTTTTAGCGGGAGGAATCGCGATTGGCGTTCTTTTAGAAGGGACTGCTTTTCAGGCAATAGATTTAGGAGGTTATGTAAAAGATTTAACCGTTAAGGATCAAGCACAAACGTGGTTACATGGTGGCGCAACATTGGAAGGAATGACAACGGTTAATGATTCTGGACGGATTTATCTTTATGCTGGTGCAGAGCAGTCTCGTACTGAAGTAGAAAGAATTGTGTTAAATGGCAGAGATACAAAATTGTATTCTATTGCTTCTAATATAGATGGCGAAAGCTCTTTGATTGAAGCTTTAAGTGGTGATGGCCGTGTTATTTTTACTTCCACCGTGTTTAATCCACATTACTCTAAACTTGAGATCAATGATCTTTCAGGGAGTTTACATTTTAGGTTGCAGACTAATTTTGCAGAACAGCGCGGTGATTATCTTCTGATAAAAAAAGGAGCAGGTAATCACACCATAAGCGTTATCGATTCTGGTGTTGAAATTACCAATTCTCTTCTACAAAATCAGAACTTAATTTTGGAGCTTGATTTAATTCATGATCAAAGCGGAAATGCGCATTTTACTCTGACAGATTTTTCTGGTGAAGAGACGAGTACGATTGATGGTGGAGCCTACATGTATGGCTTAAAAACAAAAGATGATAATGGGGGAAAGACTTGGTATTTGGCTACGCCACAAATAATTTCTGCTCCTGTAATCCCTTCATCTCACGCGGAGTTACCTATAGATAAGCTTCCTGAAAAAGAAGAAAATATGACATCGTCAAAAGATTTTAGTATCTCTGATGTAATTGATTACAGTATTGGCGAAGGAGGAGGAATTCTACAAAGCTCTTTGCTCGGTGATAATAACGTAGCTTATGTCTCTGATGATGGAGAGCAAGGTGTTCTTAAGAAGTCTATTAATAATACAATTCAGGGATCAGGAAGACTTTATGTTCAAGCTGGTGGTTTCAGTAAGAATACGACAATTGAAAATGGTGGTGCTGAGATTATAGGGGAACAAGGGATTTCAGAATCTACGATTATTTACGAGGGTGGAAAACAAAAAGTGGAGGGAGGAGGATCTGCATTGAGAGCTGAAATTTATGGTGGGGAGCAGCTTGTTTTCGGAGATGGGTACGTGAACGGTGGGATTGTTGGGAGCAGTGCTTATGATACGACAATTTATGGTCAAGGTGACACACTGGGACAGCAGAACGTATACGATGATGGTATGGCTGTAGGAACAAAAGTGATGAGTGGAGGAATACAAACTCTTGCTAAATGGTTTCCTGATGATGATAACTTTGCAGAAAAAGCTGGCGGTTTGGCCATAAATACTGAAGTCTTTTCAGAGGGTATGCAGCGTGTTTTCGCAGGAGGTGAAGCACATACAGCCATTTTACGCACTGGTGGTGTTCAAGAAGTCTATGCAGGTGGAATTGTAAAGGATCTAACGATTGAAGGTAATGCCAATTCATGGGTTTCTCCTGGTGCAATATTAAGAGGAGAAATAAGAGTTCAGGATTTTGGGGGACTCCATCTTTATGCTGGAGATGATGGTCAACAAACTATAGTAGAAAACATTGAATTAAATGGAGAAGACGCTCAATTATATTCTGTTGCTTGTGGGTTTGACGACAAAAGTACACGCATTCAGCAGTTAAACGGTGTAGGAAAAGTTATTTTTACCTCTTTTGAAGATAATTTATATTACTCTCAGCTTTATATTGATAATCTAGCAGGGAGTCTACATTTTGACTTTAATGTTAGTCTTGCAGAAGAAAAAGGTGATTACCTCTTTATTGAGAATGGGAGTGGTTTTCACACAATAAGTGTCGTAGATTCTGGTATTGAAATTGTTGATCCTTCTTCAATAAGACTTGATTTAATTTTTGATCAAAGTGGCGGCGCATCTTTTACTCTACAAAGTTTTTCTGGCGCAAAAACTATAATGGTTGATGGGGGAACTTATACTTATGGCTTAAAACACAAAAATATTGAGAATGAAGAGGGAAAAATTTGGTATTTGACTGCAGTTTACATGGATAATGCGCCACGCAGAAGCAGAATTCCGCAGCATTTAAGTCAAAAACAACAGGTTTCTTCTCTTTCAACGATTATAGCACCACAAGAGCATGCTATTAAATTGCCACGTCCAAGAGAAAACCACAGAAACTTGAGTCAAAAATCTTCAGCTTCTGTTTCTCCAATTGTTTCATCTCTGGGAGGTCAAATGATTGAAGGTGCCCCTCCATCAAGTTCTCATCCTCTTTCTGATGAAAAGCAACAAGCTGCTGTTTCAACATCTTCACCATCTTTAGCCGATCAGATGACTTTGCGGCCAAACACTCAGGAACAACCTTCTCCACACTTGAGTGAGACGCTTCCAGTTTCTGACTT
>NZ_JBHIQG010000174.1:0-5303 GCF_042196425.1 Bartonella sp. AD328YNZD
GTTGTGTGAGTTTCGTGTCGTTTCACAAGATCTTCTATGCTACAATCACGATCCGGTATCCGTACAAATTCTTTCACAAATTTATCTCCATTCTTCATTTTCGTATTACAACCTATTAATCTACAAAACTGGGTGTAGATCTTCTTCAATATTCCGTTTCTCATGATCTTTCTTCTTTAAGCCTGTGAATTATGCTGTGGGTGTTTGTTGTTGTCTGTAGTAAGTGGCACGCCTACCTCTTCAAGAGAGGGGCGTGGGTATAAATCGACATACCAGTCAACGGGACGAACAATACCATTGGTTGTCTTTTCAATCTTTAAGACAATTTTAGGCTCAGGAAACCGCAAGCCGCGTAAATACCTGTTAATTGTACTCTGTGCTACGCCAACTTGCTTCCCAAATTCGGCTTGAGATAGTTTATTTCGTGTGAGATATGATTTCAATTTTTCCATAATTCAAATAAATACCATAAGGGACTGTTTTAGTCAATAAAAAATACCTTTATGGACTTTGTTAAATAAGCAGTCTTGGTGTAAGGTTTAGAGCATGCATATAATTAAAAAATTGAGGAAAGATTTGGGACTCACACAGGTGAAATTGGCTGAAAAAGCTGGTACCACGCAACCTCAAATAAAACGGCTTGAAAAAGGTGAGCGAAAATTAACCAAAGAGTGGGCGGAAAAGTTAGCACCACATCTTGGTGTAAAGCCGTTTAATCTTCTTTTCCCAGAAAACGAGGAAATACATCCCATATCTAATACTATTGGAATGATACCGGTGATAGGAAAAGTTGCTGCTAGCTCGTGGATGTCGGTCGAAGATATGGATTTTGGATTTGATGACATAGAATATGTACCCAGCACCTCGAAATACCCAGCTCACTTTCAATTTGCTTTAAAAATCCAGGGCAATTGCCTTAACAAAATTGCTCGTGATGGTGATCAACTTATTTGCGTAGACATAATAAAAGCCGGCATTAATGTGGAACCTAACGATCTCGTGATAGTTGAACGCAGCCGATTCAATGGTCAAATGATTGAGCGTACAGCTAAACGTACACGTCAAACTATTAGTGGATTTGAACTATGGCCTGAAAGTACTGAACCCAATCATCAAGAACCTATCAAAATAAATGGGGCAACTGATGGAGAGGAGATTCGTGTAGTTGGGAAAGTTCTTTGGATTTTAAGAAAACCCTGAAAACAAAGGAGAAGCGGGAATGGGGACAGTAGACGAGAGCTTAAAAATAATAGCTGATAAAGTCAAAAATCATTCAGATACTATGTTAACTGAAGAAGCGGTCAAAACAGCGGTCGTTTTACCGTTTCTGCGCGCACTTGGGTATGATATTTTCGATCCACTTGAAGTCATTCCCGAGTTTACTGCTGATGCCGTTGGTAAAAAAGGTGAAAAAGTTGACTATGCTATCCGTATAGACGGTGAGATACGTATTCTTTTTGAGTGCAAACCGATATCTTGCGAATTGAGTTCAAAGCATTTAAGTCAATTATATCGATACTTTAGTGTAACGAATGCTAAATTCGCGATTTTGACAAATGGTCGATTTTTTCATTTTTACACAGATCTTGATGCTGCAAACAAGCTCGATAATAGGCCATTCCTTACTTTTGATGTAATAGAATACAATACTGTGGTACTTACAGAGCTTAAAAAGTTTGAACGCTCAGCATTTAATATTGAAAATATATTGGTGACAGCCGAGCAGCTCAAATATGTATCTGGAATAAAACAAAACATCCAAAAAGAAATAGAAAATCCGTCCGAAGGTTTTGTTCGTGTTGCTTGTGCGGATGTTTATGAAGGGCGCCTGACTGCTAATGTCTTAGAAATGCTCACAGGTGTTACTAAAAATGCGTTTCGCGAAGTAATATCTGATGCGGTAAAAAGTCGGCTTTCTAGCGCTTTACAAACAACAACTGAAACCGACAAGCAAGATAATATTGCTACATCTATTGGTAATGAACATGCCATAATAACGACCGAAGAGGAAGTTGAAGGCTTCATGATTGTCAAGGCAATTGCGCGTGAAGTTATTTCTGCCGACCGTATTGTTATCAGAGATGCAAAGTCGTACTGCGCCATTTTAATTGACAATAATAACAGAAAGCCGTTGGTTCGACTGCACTTTAACAGAAAACGTAAGCAACTAGCCCTTTTCGATACTGATATTGATGAAAAAGTCGGTATTGAAACGCTAGATAATATTTATGATTTTGCAGACAGAATAAGAGAAACAGCAAAAAAATATTTATAAGATATTCTAACAACCTATGTATGCCCCGCTGAAGCGGGGTTTTTTTGTTCGTCCGCAGTTTTTATAAAAAACTACGGCGTTATCCACCCATCGATTGGCTCTGTCTGCACACTGCCTCAATTTTTCCTGCATATAAATTTCAAATACAGCTAACTGATTTATTTTTTTACGGGATACTAGGAAGTATCATGCCTCTACACTGAACGCTACAATACCCAAACCGATTCGTAATAAATATTAAAGTTCATTTATAAAAAAACCATTTTAGTATAAAATGACTTGACTATAATAATCCTTTACGGTATACTCCTCTATAACAACATATCACGAAGAAGCAAAAGCCGATCTGGTGTAGATTAAATTACATTGACACAAACAATCGCCAAGAGGCGTTAGGGAGGAAAAATTATGGATAAGCCAATTCTTATTAATTCCAATGAAATTTTATTAGTTTCCTACGATGATAATCAAAACATTGCAGAGTCTGGACCACTTGATGCAAGCCAAATTCTAAGCATTGTTGCTGAGGTAGATGATGCAATCCAAATCTTTCGTATAAATCCTTCTGAGAATAATTGTGAAGATATCTCTGAAGAGATTGCAGACGCATATGTAGAAGCAAATATTGAACATCTCCATGAGGATAGTGAGGTTCATTACTTTGTACGCGAAAGTGATGTTTACAATAGACTTTTAGACGAGATCGCAGACGAAAAATATAATGATGAGGTCTACGGGACCTATGAAGAGCAAAATAAATTACGTCTTTGTGATGTGATTTAAATCTTCTAAAGGGCGCATTTAAAAAGCGCCCCCTTTAATCCCACCAATATGAGGTCTGTAATGGAAAAGCTTCTTGCTACTCAATACAATATTATTCAGCATCAAAAGGTTCAAACTATTAGCGCTCGTGATTTATATACCTTTTTAGAGGTAAAAACCGAGTTTAGAAAGTGGATAACAAACTGTATTAAAGAACTTAGCTTTAGAGAAGATGTAGACTTTGTACTTTCTACTAAAGAATTATCAAACTCCTCACGTGGAAATCCTTTTAAAGATTATGCTCTCACTTTAGACACAGCAAAACACATTGCCATTTGTGAACCTGGTCTCAAAGGTAAACAAGTGCGTGAATATTTTCTGAAATGCGAAAAAAAAGCAAATTCAAAAATTGATTATTCAAATCCTGAAACATTAGAAGATTTCTTAAAACATCTAAGGTAGCAAATTAAGCACAATGAAAATGTTGTCACGATGAATGGAGTAAAGCATGCATAATTTTATCACAACATCTGAAAGCAATTTTCAAAACACAACAGTTCAAACGATGTCTAGTCGTGAAATTGCAGAGTTATGCGGTAAAAGACATGACCATGTTATGCGTGATATCAAGAAAATGCTTGAAGAACTTAACGCCCCCAAATTTGGGGGGGGTGATTTTAGTGGTTATTATCTTGATGGCAAAGGTGAAAGCCGCCCTTGTTATAACCTCCCCAAACGTGAATGCTTAATTCTCGTATCTGGTTACAGCACTGCCTTACGAGCAAAAATAATTGATCGTTGGCAAGAGTTGGAAAAGCAAGCTGTAACACCACAAATCGACTATTCAAGTCCAAAGGCTATGATTGGCTTTTTGAATTACCTACAAGGTCAAATAGATCAAAAAGACACCATCATTGAAGATTTAACACCAAAAGCCATGGCTCTTGAAAGTTTGCAACGTCACAACGGGCTTTTTGGTCTTACAGAAGCCGCTAAAATACTCGAGATGCAACCAAAACAATTCATTCAATTCTTACAGCAAAAAGGTTGGGTTTACAGACGTGCAGCAGGTGGAAATTTGCTTCCTTATCAAGACAAAATTCAAAAGAAACTTATGGATTGTCCAACTATCACACTTCAAACCGCAAGTGGAATAGAAAAGGTCATTCCTTGCGCAAAAATCACCACAAAAGGTATGGGGCTGCTGTCTCAAGAGCTTAAAAGACAAAGCATGCATTAAGAGGAGGTTATTATGATAAAAAAGAAATATGAACTGACTGATGAGACAATTAAAGTTGGTAAAATAATACTTCACCGTATCCGCGCATTAAAGAATTTCGGAGATATTAAAAAAGGTGATCTTGGTGGCTTTGTAGAGACTGAAAGAAATCTTAGCCATGATGAAAATTGTTGGGTTGGTGATGAGGCGTGGGTTTATGAAAATGCATATGTCTATGAAAACGCCAAGGTTTATGAAGATGCCGAAGTTTATAATAAAGCAAAAGTTGGCGGTAATGCCATAGTAGCCGGCAAAACAGCATTTTATGGAAGTGACGCTACCTTAAGATAGGAACGAAAATCATGGAAAAGAAATACGAACTTACTGATGAAACCACCGATATTGTAAGTTGCCATACATTGTACCGCATTCGTGCTTTAAGAGATTTTGATGATGTTAAGGCTGGCGACCTTGGGGGCTTTATAGAAAATGAAAGCAATCTCTCTCATGATGGCAATTGCTGGGTCTATGATAATGCTTGTGTTACTTGGGGTTCAAAAATTTATGACAATGCAAAAATTTGTAATAACGCTCGAGTATATGGTGGTGGTCGCATTTTTGAAAACGCACAGATTTACGGAAATGCAATTGTTTATCCCAATGCAAGAGTTTATGGCGACGCAAAAATTTACGGAGATTCAGAGATCTGCGGAGAAAGCCGTATCACAACAAACGAGAAAAAATAAATCATGTATAAATATGAAATTAAACCTACCTTGTGTGCACAGTTAGTTGTGAGAAATACTCACAATCTAGGTGAACTTTGTATCACTATCTCTGGGTATAAAGACGAGCCTTATGTAGATACCATAATTTCTGAAGACATCATACAGCCTATAAAATCCAAACTCTAACAACCAAACCAACTTTTAACACATGCGTGATTCACGCCACGGGGGAATTGCGCGCGATGGAGGAAAGAAAAATGAATGAACAAAACACTAACTTAACAGAAGTAAACAAAACAAACGATTGTGAAGTTAAACC
>NZ_JBHIQG010000175.1:0-5289 GCF_042196425.1 Bartonella sp. AD328YNZD
GCGTGCAAAAGGTCACGCGCCTTGTGACGACAACGAAGCAGATGCTTTGGCAATTTTATATTTAATGAAAGAAGGGGATGCGCATGTCTAATGGTATGCCATGGATAAGATTCCATTTGTATGACTGGATAAGTGGTACAGATGGAATGACGTTAGAGCAAAGGGGCGCTTATATGACGCTTCTCGTTCGCATGTACGATAAAAAAGCACCAATTAAAGAAGATTTTGAAACGCTTGCACGTGCTTGCAATTGTTCGCAGAAAAAATTTGCAACTCTTGTCGAATACTTAATGAGGAATGATAAACTTGTTGAGACAGATAATGGATTGTGGAATACGCGCGTTGAAGAAGAACTCAATAACCTCAGTGAAGAGCTAGATAATTTTGCCTTTAATAATAATAAAGAAAAGGAGGGGAAATATGTCAACTAAATTACCGTGGACGAGGCTTTTTGCAGATAGATGGGCAGTAGTTGTCGATTATTTACCTCCTGTAGAAGGTAATATCTATATGAGATTGCGGTTTCGCATGCTTCGTACTGGTGAACCTCTTTTTTGTAATATTAAAGTTTTATCTCATTACACTGGTTATTCAGTAAAGAAATTTGAGACAGCATTGAATGTTTTGCTAGAAGAGGGATACATCATTCGTTTAGCAGATGGTCGTTTATGGAATCTCGATGTTGAAGAAGAATTAAAAAATTGCAATGAGAATTTAAATAAACTTTCAGAAAAAGCTATAAAAGCTGCAAATACTAAGAGAAAAAAACATAAAGATGACTCATCAAAAGACCATGATGAGGTCATGATGATGTCATCACGAGGTCATGATGACATCATGATGAAACACATTAACATAGACAATAACATATATAATAAAAAAACTAAAACTATCGTTTTAGCAAAAAAAGAAATTGATTTTGAAAATTTAGAAATCACTGATTTGGTTCAAGAGCCAATCGAGGTTGATGCTGTTGAGAGCCAATCAGAGCAAACCGCAACATCATCAGATAACCAATCTCCCATTCACGAGCAGACAAGCGTTCCGAAAAAAGCTAAGCGGTCAAAAGCTAATCGGGGCTGTCGATTACCGAATGATTTCGAACCCGATTACGATTTTGCAATCGAAGCGGGTTTGCCTTCAGAGCGTGTGAAAGTCGAAATCGCAAAATTTCGAGATTATTGGCGTTCAAAAGCCGGAGCAAATGCAACCAAAACCGATTGGCAAGCAACGTGGAGAAACTGGGTGCGAAAGGCAGTTGATGATTTAGAAAAAACGAAAAACACGAACAACAATGGTGGAAACAATGGAAACTTTTCAAAAGATCAAAGAACTCGTGGTAGTACCGGAGAGACAATCCGTAATCTTATCGGTGCAACACAGCTTAGTGACGCCTCTACAAGATACCGTGCAACAGATAGAGCAATGTGTAACTCTGGAGTTCCCATGGACTTTGAGAAATGGCATTCAATTGACAGCAACCCTAGAGAAACAAGCTTTAGAAGCTTATCAGACTGTTCAAAACTTACTTACCGTGAAAGCGTCTGTTGAAGACATAGCAGAGGCTCTTGATGTACTTGAAGGTGGTTTGACAATGCAAAAAGTTTCGAATGTAGAAGCGCGTGCAAAGGCTTATATCGCAGCTCTTAACGGCATTTCACTCTGGTCTTTATTGCAAGCTGTTAAAAATCTTATACGTGGTGAAGCAAAAGGCATGTCAACAACCTTTGTCCCCTCATGTGCTGATCTGGCGCAGTATTGTCGTGATTTAGAAAGCGGGCTTTATGGTGTTGCTGAGAGAGTTTTTACAGCAGTTGAAAATACGCGTAACCTAGCCTTAGGAGGCAAGCGCATTTCATTCATGAGAATAGGAAAGCCTAGTGAAGAGCAACATAACAGTAGCAATTCAAAAGCGGCTTAAAACAGCAAACTAGTGAAAAGTGCTGATGGTTTTGTGATTAGATATGCGTTTAAATCATCAAAAATGTACCGTACAAAGCGATTTAAAGATTTTATAATGAAAACCACACCAGTAACACAAAACGCTCTGTACGGTCAAATTTAAGGTAAATTAACCTATTGGTAAAATTATGGACTAAAAACATGGAAATTTTAAAACAACTGTTCTTAACAAATCATAAACAGCCTATGCAAAAAAAGTGGGTTGCAACGGCTGTTGGGTATGTTCCTTGGGGAGATGGAGCAGAGGAGTATTTTTACAACCTCTACGAATATGAAGACGGTACAAGAGAGTGTGAAAAGTTTGATGGCGGTCAGTATTATACCACACCAGAAAATGCGGATTTTAGCACCAAAGCGCAAGTGAAAGCATGGGTTTACGGTGGTGCTATTCCGAAAAGCGTTCTCAATTACGAGCCTCTTATAGACGAGATCAACAGAGAGATCAAAAAACTATCGAAAACCGTGGAAAATGAATATGTTGACAGATAAGCAGATAAGAGCCTTGTTTGGTATTATAACTTTTATATTTTTATGTTTTTTAGGAATTAAAAAAAATCCCTACTTTATTCAAAGTATTTTGATATTTGCATCTTTTGGTTTGATAATAATAACAAATATTTTTGTAATTTTATGCAATTCTCATATTCCTTTTGAGTTGCAGAACAATCCAAAATATAAAGATGATGATACAACGGGTTGGGTGAAACTAACACGTGATTTACAACAGTATTTGCACAGACTCTTAAAACTAATAAGTTTAGCGCTTGTCGTTTTAATTTTCCCAAGTAGTTATAAAGAAACGGTTTCTTTATCTGTTATTTCTAATTACGTAGAGCATAAGCTTTCTTTTTCATTGGATACTGTACTTTGGTACTCAGATATTGCTCTTTGGTATTCCTTTTTAGTTTGTGTATTGTTTCTTATGTTACGTACACGCAGTTTAATAAATATATCTATTTACACACTACAGTGCTCCATTAAAAAGCCATAGTAAAATTTCCAATTTTATAAAACTGTTTAGATTAAATGGTGTTGTCTCTTCTCAACGTTCATAGATGAAATCAACAAGGAGATAAAAAAACTATCGGAAGCCGCTTGACATTATTTCTGTAATGTATATCTTCGATATTAGGTGCCTCAAAAACACCTTAAACGAACAGCGGATAGATTGCCGACACAATTTTTCTTCCGCACATTAAAGGCTTTGACTCATTGTATGTTGCACGCATATAATGGCATTGTCGGGTGTAGTTGCGCTATACAATACCCTTATGGGAAAAGCGTAACGACGGACTGTTCGCCGTGTTTTTGAGCACCCGGCATTCTTTATTGAGTGTCAATCAAAAACGTCTAATCGAACAGGAGTTCACATGAACACTCTCATAGAAATTAAAGAACTAACAATTGATCAAGAAATTGTGCAAACGGTCAATGCGCGTGAGTTACACGCATTCATGGAAATAGGAAAACGTTTCGCTACTTGGATTACGGATCGTATTAATCAATATACATTTGAAGAAGGTAAAGACTTCATAAAAACACAAGATTTGCGGTTCCCAAAATTGGGAAGCGCAAAATCTAGAGCTGTTACAGCAATAGAATATCATCTCACTCTAGACATGGCAAAAGAGCTCTCAATGGTTGAACGCAATGAGAAAGGACGTCAAGCACGTCGTTACTTTATTGAGTGTGAGAAGAAACTAAAAAGCCAATCTGTTGATTATGACCGTGATACACGCTTTGATTTCCCAAAAGATTGGGATAAAATGTCTCCAACTAAAAAGGCTGTTTACATTTATGGACCTCTCCACATGCATCTTGTTAAAGCCTTTACATTGGTAGAAGAAAGCAAACAGTATAAAACACTCATTGAAGAAGCAAAACAGGTCTTAGCAAAATCTGTTGTAAAAGCTGCTTAGATTTAAAAACATAACTCCCCATCTTTAAAGGTGGGGAGGAAGTTAAGCCGCATCTTTGATTGTGATAACAACTTGCTTGCCAAGAACACTCAGTGCTTGCTCTAATGTTTGAAGCTTCGTTGGATAATTGGGATCAAGAATGCGTCTTGCTTCTGTTTCTTTTTTACCCAAACGATGTGCCAATTCTGTTTTTGTGATATTCGCTTCATTAAAGGCTTCTACCACTGCAAGTTTAAGAGCATTCCATGCATCTACCGTAACCTCTACAAGACCTTTATACTGTTGTCGCATTGGTAAAGGCAAACCACGCATAGGATAGCTCCGTAATGCTAACCCTAAAGCTTCAACAGCATTCTCTAATGCCTCTGCTCTATTTTCTCCAGCTGTTATTGCTTCTGGTACATCTGGAAAGGTTACAATAAAACCACCATCTGGATCAGATTCCAGTTTTGCTTGATACGTGTATTCCATATTTAGGTCTCCTCGCCATGATCGAAATGCTTTTGAAACGAAAAATTAAAGCCGTTGAGAGAGTAACTCATACCCCCAACTGCTTTTTTATTATTTTCACGTAAAGTGGGGTCAATTCACCAGATTTTATAACGGTTGTCTTGTCTCCAAAAGTTACCAAATAATGTGACCCTTTACCTGCATCAGGAGCTTCACTGTAATGAATGCCTCTTTTTCTGGCTTCTTTACGTAATTCTCTAAGCAGTGCTTCTCGTTTCATTTAGCCTCCCCTTTCTGCATAAAATGAATATCGCACAAAAAGGTTCGATGGTCAACAATAAATCGAACAAAAAAGTTTGATACAGACTCTTAAATGAAAGGATATTTATTAAAAAGTTAAAAGCAGTAATAAGAAAGCGGTGCCATTTGTGTGACATGTTTTTTTGATGAATAATTTGTCAAATAATATTATAATGTAATACTTAAAAAACTGTTATTAATAAACTGAAATAATTGCATAAATATGCAAATTATGCTAAGATTTTTTATGTATAAATTGCTAATCTAATGGGGCTACAAATATGCTAAATAAAGTGACGTTAATCGGGCGCCTTGGTGCTAATCCCGAAAGCAAAACAATGAATTCTGGAGCTGAAATAGTCAATTTTAGTATAGCAACTTCTGAAACCTATACAGATAAAAAGACCAATCAAAAAATAGAGAAGACAGAATGGCACTCCATTGTGGTTTTTAATCCACATTTAGCAAAAATTGCTCTTCAGTATCTCAGTAAAGGTTCAAAGGTTTACATAGAAGGCAAATTACAAACACGTAAATGGCAAGATAAAAATGGTCATGACCGTTACACAACAGAGATTGTCTTACCACAATTCAAAGGCGAGTTGTATTTGCTTGATGCCAAAAAAGAGCAATCGGCATTCCCTTCACCCATTACTTC
>NZ_JBHIQG010000176.1:0-5241 GCF_042196425.1 Bartonella sp. AD328YNZD
TATCGAATGGTGTGTCTTCAGGAATGCGAGTTTCCATGTTTTATCTCCTTGAATATGCTGGAGATACAATGCCTTTTTGCTAATTATGTTCCAAAAAGGAATAGGAAAGATCTAAAGTTAAGATCGAGATCATCATGGTGGGGCATTTTCTTTTGAAACTTTGTTTAAAGCGCGTTCATAGAGAGTTTTTGTTGATCATAAAAAAGGGTGTGAAAACGACAAGGTACGCTTATAGGGCTTTATGAGGTCATAATAATATGGATGCTTTTTTGTTTATATTCTTTCATAAATTTGAATTTTTATCTCATGACAACGTCTTGGTCGATAAACATATGATAAGCGTTACGAATGGGAATATATTTATGTTTCATGAATAAAAGCACACTTTGTATAGAGAGCTCTTTCTTTGTGTTTTCGCTATTGTATTCTTTTGACAAATGCTTTTCTTTTTGATTGTATCAAAAAGTTTAAAGAGAGACCTTGTTAGGATATAAAATGTTTCGTTCAACTTTTTTTAAAAATCGTGAAATCTATGGACCTCTTTGTATTGGCTTTGATCCGAGCCATAAAGTTTTGCAATCGTGGAAACTAAGCTTTGATTATAAAGGTCTAAAAGATTTTTGTGATATTCTCTTAACAGCAGTTGTGGGTAAAGTAGGTATTATAAAGCCGCAAGTCGCATTTTTTGAATTATATGGTGTGGAAGGTCTTCAAGCTCTGAAAGAACTGATTGAAAATGCACACGAACAAGGCATATTGGTTCTGGCGGATGCAAAAAGGGGGGATATTGGCTCTACTGCTGAAGCCTATGGTAAGGCTTGGCTTGGTTCAAGCAGTGCGTTCAAAGCTGATGCCATGACAATTAATCCTTTTTTGGGTTTTGATGCTCTTATTCCTCTGATAAAGGTTGCTGAAGAAACAGGAGCAGGGGTTTTTGTAGTGGTTCAGTCTTCTAATCCAGAGGGGAAACAAATACGAAATGCGCTTATTGGTGACCAGACACTCTCTCTTCATCTTGCACAGTGTATTTGTGATTATAATAGTCAGTCTTCGGTTCTCCATCATAATATTGGCCCCATAGGTGCGGTTATAGGAGCGACATTAGGATCTGAATCAAAAGATACAATTGAGCAGTTAAACAGTAGTCTGTTTCTCGTTCCAGGTATTGGCACCCAAGGTGGAACAATGACACAACTAGCAAATCAATTTCCACAAAGACTTTGGCAGAATGTTATTCCCTCTGTATCACGCTCTATTACAGATGCTGGACGAAATATTGTTGATTTAAAAAATGTTATCAATCATTTTGCAGAACAAGCGCAAAGCACACTGATGTCTTGAGGATTTTTGCATCTGTAATAAATCTGAAGAATTCTGAGAGGGAGGGCTTTTGAGGGGGATGTTTCCGATTTATCCAGAATCAACAGTTGCTTTGTGGTTTCTTTCAACAAGCACAGATGTCTTTTCATTGAATGTTAAGCGTGCATTTCATGTTGAGTGGGGGGCTATGTTCCTATTGAAAATGCAAATATTTTCAGTAGATTGCCTTAAGGGTAAAGGTTTGCATCTTTTAAAAGCAAAAGCTTATGCATATTGTTACCAGTTTCCAGTTGATAAAGGTATTGCAGCGTTTGTTTCTATAAGATAGACACACGTTATCGGTGAATATATATTGTTGTTAGAGAAAAATATGTTATCAAAACAAGAAAAAACCAAAGCCCGTTTACCCCGTGGGTTTGTTGATCGTACAAGTGCACAGTTGTATGCAACTGAAACAATGATTGCGCAAATTCGTGAAGTTTATGAACTTTATGGTTTTGAAGCACTGGAAACACCAATTTTTGAATATACAGATGTGCTGGGTAAGTTTTTACCGGATTCAGATCGTCCAAATGCGGGCGTTTTTTCGCTACAAGATGATGATGAGCAATGGATGTCTTTGCGCTATGATCTGACTGCTCCTCTTGCTCGTTATTTTGCAGAGAATTTTGAAGTTTTGCCAAAACCTTATCGCAGTTATCGTCTTGGCTTTGTTTTTCGCAATGAAAAACCAGGTCCAGGGCGGTTTCGGCAATTTATGCAGTTTGATGCGGATATTGTTGGAACACCAACGGTAGCAGCTGATGCCGAAATTTGTATGATGGCAGCCGATAGTTTGGAAAAACTAGGGTTTCAGCATCATGAATATGCCATTCGTCTGAATAACCGAAAAATTCTCGATTGCGTTTTAGAGAAAATTGGTTTGGGGGGAAATGAGCAGGCTGAAAAGCGCTTAACTGTCTTAAGAGCAATTGATAAACTGGATAAATTTGGTTCTAAAGGGGTGCGTTTGCTTTTGGGAAAAGGGCGTTTGGATGAAAGTGGTGACTTTACAAAAGGGGCGGAGCTTAAGGATAAAGAGATTGAGTGTATTCTTACCTTAACTGCTGCTGGAGCTGAAACAGCAGAAGAAACGCTTGAGGCTCTTAAAGAAGTGGTTGGTGATCATGTTCAAGGGCGTGAGGGAATTCGTGAGCTTGAGGAAATGCAAGCAATTTTTGCCGCAAATGGTTTTCAGAATCGTATCAAGATTGATCCATCGGTGGTGCGTGGACTGGATTATTATACAGGTCCTGTCTTTGAGGCTACGTTGCTGTTTGATGTTTTCAATGATGATGGGCAGAAAGTTGTTTTTGGCTCCGTTGGTGGTGGTGGGCGCTATGATGGATTGGTGGCACGCTTTCGTGGTGAAAACATTCCAGCAACAGGTTTTTCAATCGGGGTCTCACGCTTGATCGCTGCTTTGCAAAATCTTGGAAAGTTGCCTATGAAGGAGACAACAGGGCCGGTTGTGGTGCTGATGATGGATAAAGAGCCAGAGGCGGTTGCTGGTTATCAAAAAATGGTGATGCAGTTGCGTGGTGCGGGAATTCGTGCTGAGCTCTATTTGGGGGCATCGGGGATAAAAGCGCAGATGAAATATGCGGATCGACGCCAAGCGCCTTGTGTGGTTATCCAAGGCTCACAAGAACGTGAGAGCGGAAAAATACAGATTAAAGATTTGATTGAAGGGGCGCGGTTATCTCATGAGATCAAAGATAATCAAACATGGCGTGAAAGTCGACCAGCACAAGTGACGGTTGATGAAGATCAATTGGTCAAAACGGTACAGAATATTTTAGCTACCCAAAAGTGATAATGGTAAAAGTCTTTATCGAAAGGATTACCTGAAATATTCGGAAAAGTTGAGATTCAATTTTTGAAATTTGTGCTTTGCTCGTTTATACGTGCTGGCACACGCGTTCAAAAGTGGGGTTTTGAAGTGCGTGCGGCATAAAAGAGAGATTTTTTAAGAGATAAAAGTAAGCGCTATTCGCTATAAAATGTGCCCTTCTGAGGATGCGATGATAATGCGTTAAAATGTGCAAAAAAAATAGTAACGAACAAAAACTCTGAGAAAATTAAAGGGTTTCACGTAATGCTTCTGAAAAAGTTTATAAAATATTGACAGTTTATATTGGCTTCATCTTTGAATTCTCATCTATGAGTATCAAATCCTTTGATGTTCTCTTCTTGGACATTACAAAATCTAGCCTTATTGCAAAAGGAGGGAGAACTAGAGCGTTTTATCCTAAAAAACTTTTTAAGCTTCAAAAAACAATGGAATGACTTAAATCGAACAATTTTTTACAGGAGCATGTTTGGATGAATTGTAAGCTGCTATAATGGTAACCTACTGATAATATGCATTTTTCATAAAATCAATTCTTTAACGGAGAAATGAAAATGGTCCAATATGATTTTACTCTGCTCTATGAACGAAATCCCTTTATTCTTGAAAGACCTGAGAATATTGGAAAATCATTTAAACTTCCTCCTTCAAATTTCGGATTTGAAGATCTTCCGCAAATTACCTTTTCAGGCGCCTCGTCATGTCGGCGTATGATTTTTGGGTTATCATTTAATGGTATGAAAGCATTTTTTGTGATGTTGTGGCAATTAGGGAAAATGTTAGATGAGGGGGATAATGTGGATTTATGGTTTGATCAGATAACATTGGATCTTGATATTCTTGAAGAATTTTTGACTTGCGATCTTTCAATTCAAGAACCAGAATATCTTAATTTTGAAAGTTTTAAAGAAGGTATCAAAGAATTAGAAACAAATAAAATTGTAGCGAAGGGGACAAAAAAAGATTGTTATTTCATCAATCCAGATATTTTTGGTCTTCCTGAATGTGATGAAGATTTTGAGTTCGATGAAGAGGAAGAGATAGAAGCACGTTTTACGGTAGAATACCCGAATAAACAACTCCTTTAACCGTTTTTCTCTTAGAGAAAAATAAAAGCTTAGAATAAATGGCTATGAGAACAGTAATGAGTTTGTTTATGGTATGTGAATTGGAATGTTTGCGGGATTTGTTTTGATTGAATCTTCTTTATAAACGGTTCTTTATGCAGAGCTGTTTTTATGCCGTGTTTGATTATTTTTTATGAGACATAACTCAATTTGAACTGTGCGCCTCTTCAAACAAATGTTTGATCTGTATTTTCTCTCTTGATGCTTTTGTGTACCTTGCAGTCTTAATGTTCACAGCTTTCGCCTTTGAAAGCATTTACGAGAAGCATTTTCACTCTTTTTAATGGTTTATTCATATGCCAATCCCACTTGCTAATGAGCAAAAAAATAGTTTTAAGGGATTCAATATAAGAAGGGATAAAATAAAACAATCTTATGATATTCGGCTCCTCTCATTTAATATGAGAAATTATAAATCAAACCATTTTCAACATAAAGTTTTTCTCAACATGAGGAGCTCAGCGTTGATTTTGCATAGTTTATCTATATGTTAATCCTTGATGTTTCCGAGAGAGTTTTGCATGAATTTGCGCATTTGGCAATTGCATCAGCATTTTTTGATAGCGTGCAACAGCTTTTAACTCTTTGATTTTTTAGTACCACAACGGGGCCAGATTTTTCATCAGCAATTTTTCAAGCTTTTACAAAGCCGTTAGAACATAAAATATTTATTGAAAAAATTATTGCTTTAATCTTTTCTCACAGAAGGCACACAATAAACTTATAGGGTCTGCTTTCACGAATAGATGTTGCAAAAAATAAACGACACAAACTTTCCTGCTCAGGAAATTTGTGTCGTAAAATTTTGTTTAAATGGACGATTCGGGGTTGGAATTAGCTTTTCAAGGCTTTTAAAACATTTTGTGGTGAAGAAACTTCGTAAGGATCTGTTGCACAATTATC
>NZ_JBHIQG010000177.1:0-5236 GCF_042196425.1 Bartonella sp. AD328YNZD
ACCATTAAACATTCGGAATCGGACGCCGGTGGCAGAATCTCTACCACAATTGCAAGAAAGGAACTTGATCTTTGTATCAATGATATCGGGGGAATACCACCAAAACCTCAAGATAGTATTGTGATCATCTCTCCTGAAAACAACAAAGCCCCCTCTTCTCAAGAGCACTTCGTGGTCACAGATGTCCAAGCCTCTGAATCCGGTATGTACAAACTTATCTTGCGAGAACAGAAATAATAAGGCATCTTTTTAGCGACACAGTAAATATCATGTGGATATATTATAAAAACATCTCAAAATTCATTAGATTTTTCAAGGGTCCGAACTACTGCAACAAACCTAGGAGTTGCAGCAAATTCGTAATTCCAAGGTACGCCAGAGCGGCGATAGACTTGACAGCCCTCATATGTAATTTTTACTAATTTAATTTGTTTCCAAGTAGTTCTCTCATTCTTTTCAGGACTTTCAAATACAATGGCTTGATCTGTTACCAAAAGGCGTCCACGTGCTATAACTACCATTTGTTCTATATTCTTTATCTTGCGCCTGACAACGAAATTGGCATACTCTTGAACTCCTAATAATTTTTCATTGTGCGCTAAACAATAGTCATATTGATGAGCATCAAGTGCTGGCAACATTTCAGCAACATATGAAAAATCAGAAGAAGGACGGATATGAGGGAACAGTATTGAACGTTGCACTGTAACTTGTTGTTCAAAATGTTTTTTGCGTCTGTATAGCCAATAATTATATAAAGCGGAACCTGCAGAAAAAGTGAGGATTATTAACAACCCCCATCCCCAAAAACCTAATCCTTCATTTTCATCTGATTTATTGTCTTGAGTGTGCGTGATTTGCTTATCAGTATTCTCAACTGGTGCCTGAGCCATGCTTTCATCTTGAGTAGCAACATCTATTGACGAAGTCGAAGAGAGGGTAACAACTTCATTATTATGTACAACTTGATCTGGTTTGTCTTTCTGTACAGCAACACCCACTATTGGAGCACCGACAAATAATAGAGCACCAACACCAAGAGTCTTCAAACCCATTTTTCGACATTTTTTTCTACATACGAAAACGATCCCAGTGATAATAATTGGTAAAGATAACAACCATACAATCATCGCAATTATATCAAGTACGTCGCGCATTATTTCCCCTCCGCTATAAATAAAAAAAGAGGAAATTTAAAGTGAGTCTATAAATAAAGTAAAGATGTGCCTATATAATTTAGAAAAATGTAATATTATCTATTGACATCATCATAAGGATATGAATAATCGAATCAGGTGCCTAACGAACACCTTAAACCAATAGCGGATAGATTGCCGATACAGTCTTTTCTCCGCACATTAAAGACTTTGACTCATTGTATGCTACGTGCATATAATAATGTTGTCGGGTGTGGTTACACTATACAATACCCTAACGGGGAAAGTGTGACGACGGACTATTGGCCGTGTTTGTTAGCACCCGGCACTCTATTTAGAGCGTCATTAACAAACATCTAACCAATAGGAGTTCATAATGAACAATCTTATAGAAATATCAGAACAGGTTATTGATCAGGAAACTGTTCAAACTGTTAATGCGCGTGATTTACATGCGTTTTTAGAGATAAAAGCCCGCTTTAATGATTGGATTAAAAATCGCATTAAAGAATGTAAGTTTCAGGAAAATATAAACTTTATAACGCTTACTAAAAATTTAGTAAACGGTGGAAAGGTAAAAGAATACCACATTACCTTAGACATGGCTAAACACCTTTCCATGATCGAACGTAATGATAAAGGACATGAAGCACGTCAATACTTTATCAAATGTGAACGGCTTTTAAAACAAGTAACCACACCACAGATAGCCGCTCCACAAGTTGATTATTCCAAACCCGAAGCATTACTTGGTGTCCTGAATCATCTACAAAGTCAAATCGAGCAAAAGGATAACACCATTGCCAAATTGACTCCAAAAGCAGAGGCTTTGGAAGGTTTAAAACGCTCTGATGGTTTGTTTGGTTTAATTGAAGCCGCGAAGATGTTGGAGGTGCGACCAAAAGATTTAACGGATTACTTACGTAAACATGATTGGGTGTATCGACGGGCTCCAGGGGCTCCTCTGTTACCTTATCAGGATAAAATCAAGAAAGGCTTTATGGACTGCCCTGCTATTACCATTCAAAGACCGGATGGTACAGAAAAGGTGCTTCCTTCAACGAAAATCACATCTAGAGGATTGGCATGTTTAAGAGAACAAATCCATGGAGGTGTACAATGAAGATAGATACCAACTTCTTATGTGACTTATGGATGGCATTATCTCGATTTTCTAGACATGAAAATATGAGCGATAAAGATTGTACTGCTCTGGTTGACACTATGAGTGTAATAGAAAAAGCTTTGATTTCAAAACTTCAGGATGAACTACCCAATATTACAAAGATTTTAGCAATTCTTACAGATTTTGGAGATTCAGAGTTACCGCATAGCATGGATTCTTTGTTACGCGCTTATGAACCAAATTTCGAGAACCCCATTAGAAAGGTTGCTTAAGGTGAAACATTTCCTTCCCCACTTCAAAGGTGGGGAGGTGGTTAAATTGTACATTCAAATTTATTAATTTTGGCAAATTCATCTGCTTTTTCTGCTTGTAAAATATGAACATCATAAGCAGCTTGCATATTAAGCCAGAACTCAGCTGTCGTATCAAAAAAAGAAGCCAGTCTGAGAGCCGTATCAGGAGTTATTGGACTATTTTCCGCAACAATACGTTCTATCCTCGTGCGTGGAACATTCAATGCTTTTGCAAGAGCATAAGCAGACAAAGCATATTCTTTTAAATATTCCTCCCGTAAAATTTCTCCTGGATGTATTGCAATATAATTTTTCATCTCAACCTCCTATAGATCAATGATAATCTACAATTTCAACTTCATAGACGCCATTAGTACGCCATTCAAAACAAAGACGAAACTGGTTATTAATACGAATAGAATATTGACCTTTACGCTCTCCTTTCAATGCTTCTAAATGATTTCCTGGAGGACTGCGTAAATCTTTAAGATCAACTGCTTTATCGAGCATAAACAATTTTCTTTGTGCTATGCGTACCAATGTTGCAGGAAAACCTTTGGGCGTCTTGCCTTCTAAAAGATCTTTACACCGCTTATCCGCAAAAGATTCAATCACCAAATCACCTCTATTCGTTCTTTTACGTATCATAACATGATACCAGTTTTAAGAAAAGGATAAATATTGAATGACAGAAACATTGATACATCCCCGTGAGACGATAAGAGAAACATTTGTTGCGTTGATAAAGGCAGCAAAAACAGTAGCTGGTGATAATGTTTTCAATATGCGCGATTTCAATTTATTTATTGAAGCAATGCCAGCTATTAATATCTCAACGCAAAGTGAAATCATCGAAGATGGACATGATTTTGGCTTAAGGCGGCGTGTTTTAACAGTAGATGTTGAATGCTATGCAACATGTGAAGAGGGTGCACGCTTTGTTGACCAATTAGCATGGGAAGTTGAAGAGATTTTCCATGCCAACCCCAATCTTAACAACACCGTTGAGACATGCCGCCTGCAAAATATTGCTTTTGCCTTTGGTGATAATGGCGCTTTAGCACTCCACGGTGCAATTTTAACCTTTGACGTGACGCACATAACCAATATCCCCTGCCCTGATGAAGGAAATGCAACCGCAAGAGTTGTTAAACCCCTTGTCGGTTTTAAACCAGAAACAGGTGTGGGAAACGAAGACAAATACCATAAAATTGAAGGTGACTATGTTAGAGCGGCGCGATAAGGAGATCACCGATTTAAAGAGACGCGTAGCCAATATGGTTGTGGTGGGGAAAATTAGCCATGTCGACCATAAAAACGCACGCTATCGAGTAAAAACTGGAGGTCTTATCAGTGACTGGATTCCAGACACACAAGCCCGCGCCGGTAAAACACGCTCTTATGAAGGGCGCGATGTTGGAGAGCAAGTGATTGTTGTTTCATCATCAGGGGATTTATCGCAAGGGATGATTGTGGGTTCCATTCATACAGATGCTAATCAAGCAGCCGATAAGGGCAGCATTCACCGAACGATATACCCTGATGGAACCAGCCTTGAATATGATGATGAACAAAACACCTATGCCCTTAATATAAAATCGGGTGGAAAATTTATCCTAACAATCTCTGATGGCGTATCACTCAAAGGAGATGCTGGTAAGTTAGAGCTCAGCGCACCGGAGGGCATAAAAATCACTTCAGAACGTGATCTAAGTTTAAAGGCAAAGGGCGGCATCTCTTTGAAGGCTGGTGGTGACATTTCACTGAATTCGAATGATAGTCTCTCTCTTCATTCTGGAAATAATGTTTCCATTCATTCAAGTAGCTTAAAGCATAACGGCACCAATGTAGGAGCAACCCATGTTCATGGAGGTGTTTATTCTGGTGGCTCGATGACAGGAGGTCCCAATTGAACAGTGGAATGGACCGTACAACGGGAAAGTCCTTGGTTGGCATAGAGCATTTGCGGCAATCGATTATTGATATCTTATCAACACGCATTGGCACACGGGTGATGCGACGTGATTATGGTTCACGCGTTGCAGAACTCATTGATGCGCCAGTGAATAATGCTTTTGCCGTTGCCCTTTATGCCGCCGTTGCTGAGGCTTTAGACAAATGGGAACCACGTTTTAAAGTGAAAAAAATCGATTTTAAAAGGGGTGAGAATGGACACGTTTCTTTATCCTTTGAAGGCATTTATTTGCCATCGGGCAAGCCCATTACCATGGAAGGATTACTGATAAAATGAGTAAAGCGCTTGCAAAACCGGAAATTATTACAGAACTTTCTTTCGAGGAAATCCGCGCTGCGGCTCTTGCTCATTTAAAAAAACTTTTACCCGAATATACATTTTTGGAAAGTGATCCAGCCGTAAAAGTTATAGAGGCTTTTAGCTATCGAGAATTGCTTTTAAGACAGCGTATTAATGAGGCAGCACGCAACAACATTCTTGATTTTGCAATCGGTGAATCTCTTGATGCCTTGGGAACCTGGCATGGTATTGCCCGCATGGAAGGAGAAAGTGACGAGAGATATCGTGAACGCATACAGCTTCATGCCCGTGGAGGAAACGGAAGTGGAACAGAACCCTATTACAAGCTTATCGCCTTAACAGCCGATAGTCGAGTGAAAGATGCCATTATCTATCGTAAAGGCAA
>NZ_JBHIQG010000178.1:0-5233 GCF_042196425.1 Bartonella sp. AD328YNZD
GATCAATGGAGCGTTTCCTTGGTATATTAATCGAAAACTTTGCTGGACATATGCCACTTTGGCTTGCTCCTGAACAAGTTGTTGTTGCAACAATTACATCTGAAGCAAATGAATATGCCAAAAAAATAACAGCAAAACTTAAAGCTATTGGGCTTTCAGCAACAACAGATCTCCGCAATGAAAAAATTAACTATAAAATACGAGAACATTCTTTACAAAAAGTTCCCGTAATTTTGGTATGCGGCAAACGTGAAGCTGAAACAAACAGCGTAAATATGCGCCGCTTAGGAAGTACGAATCAAACCTTTTTATCTATAAAAGATGTGATTAAACAACTCTCAAATGAGGCAACACCTCCAGATTTGCAACGTGTAATAAATATATAAATCACAGAAGATGGTAAGATATCAATTTTTATACAAAATAAAACGATTTGATACTGTCGTGTTTTGGGGTTTTATACATAATTACCTATCACAAGAAAGGATCATCTGATCACACTCTACAAAGCGGATGAGTAAAAATTGAATGTAAGAGTTATAAGCCGTTTAAATGCAAAAATCTTAGACAATTGAATATTAATAAATACCAATTTCTAGCATTAATCTATTAGCTTTATAATAGAAAGATGGTGCTATTATCATAGATAAATCATTACGAATTATAGCAACATCAAGAAATAAAACTGGAAACAAGATTATATTTATTAATAAATATGTAAACTAGCTGAATGATAATGTATCTTATTCATAAAGTATAGTATTATCAAAAAAAGACAACATATTGATTTATAATAATATATACTATTATTCATATTAAATAAGAATCTCGACTATCATAGGATACTCTCATTTCAAATCTTTTTGTGTTGAATCAACCAAAATTATTCGCTTGTACGTGACAAGCGGGATGAGTGTGTGGCAACTATTTAAAAAAGGACTAAAAAGTCTCAAGAGCTAAGTTTTTTGCAAACATTGAAGGCGAGCTAAATATAATGATGATACCAGCTTACTCTTTTACAAGCGTAAAAATGTTGGTGCTCAATGGATTTACCGTTATACTATTCACAAGCACCGTAGCAAAATGGGCTTAGATGCTTTCAAAGATATCTCTTTAAAACAAGTGTGTGAATTGGAAACACAATAGCGTTATAAATTTCGCGACTTCCACTGACTAAATGTTATTTTAACTTCCCTAAGAGTTATACAGCTAAATCAAAGAAAAATTGCAAAATTCAACGTTAATTCTTTCCCCTCTTCATATTATACCAAATCTAAAATTCTTATAAAAAAAATTCGTCAAATAGATACATATGGTACATTATGCTTGTTTAACATATAAAGCTCGGGGCACACATTATAAAATGTTTAATATCTACGACACATGACTGCGCTAGACGCTATACTGATTTATAAAGAAACCTCCAAACGCATGTTTTACCCAAAAAATAAGAGAACATAAATAAAAAAACATTATCGTGCTCTATCAAGAACACGCTTACATTCAATGAGTTCAAACAGTATTTCTTGCAACAATGCTTTATCGGTTTTATCTTTGTAAAGATTCACAGAACCAACAGATGCTTCTCCCTCATTCTTTATGAAACTCAAAAGCCCAAAAGAAGATTTTTTAGGCTTATTGCTGGTATTTTCGAAAGTTTGTCCTACTTGATTTTTCTCTATGACAATATTCATGGTATCAAGATCGCCATTCCCAAAAGCAGTTACAAAAGCAACCCCATTTTCTTTCAAAAGACGCTGCACACCTTTTATTGTATAACCTTGATCATATAATAACTGCTTAATACCATTGAGTAAATCAACATCGACCGGACGATAATAGCGTCTTCCTCCTCCACGTTTCATTGGTTTAATCTGCCTAAAACGTGTTTCCCAAAATCTCAAGACATGCTGCGGAAGCTCCAACAACTCGGCTACTTCGCTAATTGTGCGAAAAGCATCAGAGCTTTTATCCATTTTTCAACACCTTATCTAAAACACGAAAAATGATTTGACAATGATTCATTACGTTTCAATTTCTCAACAAGATTAGTCAAAAATAGGACCATAATTGACTACTTACTAAACAGTTTTTTTCTCAAAATACAGGACTTTATCTTATATTTATACATTTTTAAATAAACACCAAACATTATCACGCGTTTATTTATGATATACTATTTTTTTGTCTTGCACGATGCGAATCTAAAACTCTCTGCTTAAGTACATTTGCAGCCTTAAATGTTACAACACGTCGTGGTGGAATAGGCGCTTCAACACCTGTTTTTGGATTGCGCCCAACACGTTCATTTTTACTGCGCACCTGAAAAGTTGCAAAAGAAGAGAGTTTAACAGCCTCACCTCTTACAAGTGAGTTGCAAATCTCATCCAAAACCAATTCGACCAAAGCTGCTGATTCAGTATGTGACAAGCCCACTTTTTTGCAAACTACGCTCGCTAAATCTGCACGCGTTACTGTCTTACTTGTCATTATAACCACCTATTTAAATATTAAAAATTACAAAATGACTTATACGTTTACTTGAAATATGGTCAAGTAGCCATAATTTACCAACGAATAAGAATTGCTCCCCATGTAAATCCACCTCCCATAGCTTCTAACATGATAAGATCTCCTTCTTTTATTTTTCCATCGCAAACAGCTGTTGTTAAAGCCAACGGAACTGATGCAGCAGACGTATTACCATGTTGATCAACGGTAATCACAACTTTATCTAGTGAAATTCCCAGCTTTTTAGCAGATGCTTCAATAATGCGCTTATTAGCCTGATGAGGTACAAACCAATCTAGTTGTGAAGAATCCATACCTGCAGCTGCAAAACAATCATCAACCACATCCGTTATCATACCAACAGCATATTTAAAGACTTCTCGTCCTTCCATACGCAAATAGCCTGTTGTTTGTGTTGTTGAAGGTCCACCATCAACATACAGCTTATCTATATAAGCACCATCAGAACGTAGTTTTGCAGATAATATACCACGCTCAAAAGCAATCCCCCCTTCAACTTCTTGCGCTTCCAAAATAGCAGCTCCCGCACCATCACCAAACAAAACGCACGTCGTACGATCTTCCCAATCTAAAATCCGAGAAAATGTATCGGATCCAATAACTAAAATTCTTTTAGCTGCTCCACACTGTATATAAGCATCTCCTGTTGTTAAAGCAAAAATAAAACCAGAGCAAACAGCTTGAATATCAAAAGCAAATCCATGGCTCATTCCCAAAGCATACTGAATTTCAACAGCAGAAGCAGGAAAAGTACGATTTGGTGTTGAGGTTGCTAAAATAATACAATCAATATCCTTTATTGTAAGACCAGCATTTATAAGAGCTTCTTGCGCAGCTTCGACTCCTAAAGAAACGGTTGTTTCATTTTTATTGGCAATATAACGTTGATGTATTCCTGTACGCTGAACAATCCATGAATCCGATGTTTCAACAAACTTTGCAATCTCATCATTTGACAAACTTCTTTTTGGCAAAGCGCTTCCTACACCACGTATAATTGATCGAATCATTCAGCTCTCACCTTTTTTCAGACTTTTCATTTCTATTATAAGAGCTTATCATAAGGACTCTCCATTCATCACTGCTTCTTCTTCCTGATCAAAAAGTGTTCCTTTATTTTCATGAAATCGCCGTAAATCAGCAGTTATTTTTTGTAAAAGTCCGTTATTAACCATCTCATAACCAACTCGGATAGCAGAAGCAAAACCATTAGCATTAGCACTGCCATGACTTTTGATGACAACACCATTCAAGCCTAAAAGTACTCCTCCATTCACCCTATCGGGATCCATTTTATGTTTCAGTGTACGAAAAGCTCCCCGCGATAAAAAATAACCAAGAGATGTTAAAAAAGAACTGCGCAACGCAGAATTTAAAATCTCTCCTATCTGTCGCGCGGTCCCTTCTGCGGTTTTTAAAGCAATATTACCAGAAAACCCTTCTGTTACAACAACATCTACTGTTCCTTTCCCAATGTCATTGCCCTCAACAAATCCTTTATATTCCAATCCTTCTAATTGTACTTCACGTAATATCATTCCTGCTTTTTTTATTTCGTATAGTCCTTTAACCTCTTCCACCCCCACATTTAAAAGCCCAACGCTTGGTTTTTCAGTGTGATACAAAGCGCGAAACATACCCGCTCCCATAACCGCCAAATCCACCAACTGACGAGCAGACGCACCAATTGTTGCCCCAATATCTAAAACGATACTCTCACTGCGAAGTGTTGGCCAGATACCCGCAATTCCAGGACGTTCAGCTTCTGCTAGCATTTTTAAACAAAAATAAGACATAGCCATCAGCGCTCCCGTATTACCAGCAGAAACGCAGGCATCAGCTTCACCATTTTTTATCGCTTCAATGGCATACCACATTGATGATTTACCACGTCCATTACGAAGTGCTTGGCTTGGCTTTTCATCCATGCGCGTATAACTTTCTGTGGGATAAAAGCGCGAGACAGAATCTAAACAGGGATATTTTTTTAAAACTGGCTTAACGATCTCTTCTATCCCATAAAACAGAAAATAAATATTTGACAAATATTTTTGTACAATTGCTGCTCCTGCAATAGCTGCTTCTGGACCGTAATCACCACCCATAACATCCACAGAAATTCTAATCACGCTTGCATATCCCACATCTTTTATTTACATTTTTAAATGTATATTATGATTTTTGGCTTCTGAATACTCACAAAACATATCTTGCGAAAATAGCTCCGCGGAAAATATCGTTTTTATCATAGCATACAATAGATAATTTTTTTATGTTTTTACAATTACTTCCAATTTTTCAAAACAGAAAATGGCGAGAGTTTTTGCTCTGCTTCTTCTAAATTTTTAACCACATGCATATTTATCCCCTCTTTACGTGGATAATGATTAATAGACAACTCAAAAAACTCTTCCATGATTGCACCAATATCAATTTTATCATTATAAAATACTTCCGGAGTATCAAGCCCCTCCACATCTAAAAATAATTCTCCAGTCCCTTCTGATATTTTGGGTTTTATCAAATTTGAATCTTCAGGAACAAAAACAACGTCAATATTTTCACAGAGAATATTTTCTAAAGGTTCTAATGTAACAATACATAACTGTAGTATACGTGCTTGTAACAGACCTTTTATACGCACTCCGCGTTTTTTCCACGGGAAAATATGAAATTTTCCCTCACAAGATTTTACTTCAAT
>NZ_JBHIQG010000179.1:0-5219 GCF_042196425.1 Bartonella sp. AD328YNZD
CAATAAAGTGGATCAGTTCCGGCCCATGCGCAACGAATTTTTCCATCCACTCCCTTAAGAAGACCTTCCGCAAGCATAGCACTCACCGTAAAACAGAACGCCACCCAGTTGCACATTCACGGGCTCATTTAAAAAAACATCCCTCAAAGAGCACCCACTTCCATTTCACGGCGTCGACCATGAATGATATAACGATAAAACCATTGAGCGTCCCCATCTTTACGTTTGTGAAGAAGCAAGCCAGCACCATCATTATATTTGCCATCTCCCAATGTTGCAACAGACCTTGCATTAAAACGGTTCATAAGAGCCATTTTTAGTCCTTTCTTGTACAGTTTTTACCCTCATGGGGCCCCCACTTGTAATGTGCAAGCAAGTGGTTTTGATTGATTCAAGATACACATATTTGCAATGAGAGAATCATACGTTATTCGGAGCTCTAATTCAATATGAATAGTGCTAAATTATCTAATATAAATCAATATGTTGTTGTATTCAAAAGAGGGTTCCTTGATCATCGCTAGACGATTTTATTTGCTTGTGTTTTGAACGTTTAGCAGAAACAGGCTCTTGTGTTGCAACACTGATATCACCATCAAAAAAACGTAAATTTATTTGCCCCGTTTCAGGAATCTGTACCAACCGTTTGATGGGCTTATTCTCTTTCCCCAAAGCCAAAACAAAGCCGCGCTCCAAAATATTCTGATACGAAGTGCTTCTTAAAAGCCTAGAGGCTACCTCTAACCCAGCCCGTTGTTTTTCAACATTGCGCACAAAAGCACGCTGAAGACGTGCAGTATATTCCTTCATATTGTGTTCTGCTTTTTCAGTATTAAGTAAACGCAGTGAAAAACGCACATCAAGTGCATAAAAAGAAAAACGTTTTTTATCATAGCTTACACAAAGAGCACGCTGCAAACGACTTGAAATTTCATCAAAACCTCGCCGTGGTAGAGCAAAAAGTTGATCAGCAGTCGGAAGAGCTCTTAGAGTAGCACGCAGTTTTTGTCGATAAAAATCAAAATAACGCGCAAGTCCCGTACGCAAACGTGCACCAAGCGATGCCACTAGCACCTCGAGATCAAGCTTAACAGGAACAGCCCGCTCTGCTGCGGCTGTGGGAGTTGGAGCGCGCCAATCAGCCACATAATCAATCAAGGTCCAATCCGTTTCATGCCCAACAGCAGAAATAACAGGAAGAGAAGAGTTATAAACAGCACGAACAACGGCTTCGTCATTAAATCCCCACAAATCTTCTAAACTTCCCCCTCCCCGCGCAACAATAAGAAGATCAGGCTTAGGAACAACGCCTCCTAAAGGCAACGCATTAAAACCTTCAACAGCAGCAGCGACTTCCCTCCCACTTGTTTCCCCCTGAACACGTACAGGCCAAACCAAAATATGCAAAGGAAAACGATCGGATATACGGTGAATAATATCACGAATAACAGCACCTGTTGGTGATGTTACAACGCCTATAATTCGGGGCATATAAGGCAAAGTTTTTTTCTTTGCTTCATCAAATAAGCCTTCTTCTAAAAACTTTTTCTTACGATTTTCAAGAAGTGTCATTAAAGCACCAACCCCTGTTGGTTCAAGAGCTTCAATGACAATTTGATATTTTGATGATCCTGGATACGTCGTAAGTTTACCAACAGCGACCACTTCCATCCCTTCTTCAGGAGGAAATTTGAGCTTTTCCATCACTCCACGCCAAATAACAGCTTCCAACCGCGCCTTATCATCTTTTAAAGCAAAATAAGCATGTCCTGAAGCATGAGCACCACGGTAACCTGATATCTCCCCACGCACCCGTACATAACCAAACTTCTCCTCAACAACACGCTTTAAAGCCCCTGCTATTTCGGAAACAGTAAATTCCGCAACATTCGTTGCACTTATTTTTTCATCAAATAAATTTGCCATTTTTCAATTCACAGAAATTGAAATATTAAGTCTTAACATTCACACAAACACATTTTTAATTTTAATGAAATTAACCTCCTCCCAACATCTCAAAGGATGGAGATTTCTACCAATCCACCGGACTAGCTTCTCACGGGGCAAGTTCCACTTGCTGACCACTCATGCGGTTTCCTGCATAGGCGCGGACAGCCCAAACCATGCCCTGTACTGATCACGGTATCTAAAAACACTTAATATGTAAAGCTTTTCATGCCTTATATCACCGCTCTAAACAACAGTGTTTTATGGCGTGATAGGATAAAAGAGCTCTTTAAATAGCGTATCTTGAAATTACATTCTATACACAACATATCAATGCGTTACCGATAAGCTTCAACGTTTTGCAAAATTCTTACCCCCCATACAAAACGCTGAAGTTATCATGATTTCATTCTTGTTGTATTTTACAGCATTAAAATCCACTTATTTTTCAATTGCACTATAAAAAATACGTGGAGCACTATTCCAAACCCATTTTTTGACATCAGGTGTCATCGCTATCGTATGATACGTCTGATAAATAAAAGCATAGGGTCCTTTCTGCATAAATTCACGTTGCAAATCAGCATACATTTGCGCCCGTTTTTGTGGATCTTTTTCAAATAAAGCATCCTGAACCTTTTGATTCATCGTTTCATCCAAATACCCATGGCACCAACTAGGATAGGCGGTATTTTTTGCCTCAAACCGATTATCCGGATTGTAAATAAGACGTGAAGCCATTGTATGAGGATCAGCAGAATCATTATTCCATCCGAAAAAAATCGTATCAAAAGCACGTGCAGAGAGTTTTGAAAATAATTGCGTCCCCACAAAACGTTCAATTTTAAAGCGCACTCCCACTTTTTTTGCATTATCTTGGAGAGACTGAGCAATAGGCAAAGCAAAAGGATAAGGAGATGCCCCTGCAAAAATATTGGCCTCAAAACCATCTGGGTAACCAGCCTCAGTTAACAGCTGCTTTGCTTTTTGCAGATCAAGTTTAAAGGGTTGTCCTTCTTTTTCGTCCAAAGCTCCAAGATTACCAAGAGGAATAAAGCTTGCCCGTGGAACACCAACATCTTTAAGAAGCGTCTTACCGAGTCCTTCATAGTCAATAAGATAATGCATCGCCAAACGCACTTTTTCATTGGCAAAAATTGGATTCGTCACATTAAATCCCCATATGATTACAGATGGCTCTAATACTCTTGCAACTTTAATATCCGTTGTAGCTTGGAGATCTGCTAAATCCTCTGGCAACAAATTACGTGCAACATCGATATCGTGTTTTTGCAACAATAAACGTTGTGTTCCAGGCTCCGCAACATGGCGAATTAAAATCTTATTTAATTTAGGTGCCTCACCCCAATAATTGGAGCTTGCACGCAACAAAATCCCTTCTCCAGGACGCCAGCTACTTATCTGATAAGGACCAACACAGGCAGAATGGCTTGCCAAATACCGATTTCCCAGATCACCATCTTGTTCATGTTTCATAATTGTCTCTCGATCCAACAAGGCAAGAGTACGACTAGTGGCAAAATGGCTAAGAATGAGCTCTGCTGGATAAGGTTTATCAAATTTCATCACCACCGTTTTCTCATCCGGTGCTTGAAAAGCCTCATCAACATTTTGTTCTGTAATACCATATTCATTAAATGTCGCCGCAGTAGCCATCTTCAATTTAACAACCCGCTTCATGCTCCAAACAAGATCATAAGCATTAGCAGAACGACCATCGTTGAACTTCAAACCATCACGCAAATGAAAAGTGATCACCGTTTTCTGATCATCACTTAAAACATCCCAGCTTTTGGCCAAAGAAGGAATAACTTTAGCTGCATTATCTTTAGCGGGGTCAACTAAATTATCACAAACATTGACAAGAACTTCATTCCCATAACGATCATTGATTTGCGCTGGATCAAATGTACTAATTGAATCGAGATTCCACCCCATCACAAGAGTATCAGCGGGTGTTTTTGCTGGAACCTGTTGTACAACCATCCCCAGTGCTATAAAAGCAGAAACCAGAGAGCTGCTCCTTTTCAATATTTTTCTTTTCAAGCTCATAGACTTTTCCTTTTAAAGTTTATTGTATAAATTTTCCACGCAACACAAACATATTTAAATAATAAAATGAGACGATACATAAACGCCTCAAACAAAGTATTCAAACTTTCAAATATCACTACTTACCAATCACTCCTCCTGCCCACCCTTATAAGCTAAACCAAAACGTGCAATGGCAAACACTTTTGCTATACAATAAACGCTTACCAGTAACAGAGCCTATTCATGAGAGCATAATGCTACGATTAAAGACTAACAAACCTCTATTGTTTTTCTCTCTTGTTAAACAAGTTTCCCCTTGTTTTTTCTGACGTTTTTTTAATGTCATCAAAGCACCCCCTGTTGGTTCAAGTGCTTTAATAACAAAAAGCCTTCATCATAATTTAACGTTTCGATCAAACAGAAAAATTCATCAATTTGCCAAGTACAACGACTTTTATTCCTTCTTCAAAAGGAAACTTGCAATTTCTCATCACACCCCGTAAAATAACACCCTCCAATTGGCATCTTACCATCTTTCAAAGTAAGAAACATAGACACCATAAAAACTGATATTCCTCGTACCTTCTCCATAATAAAACTTTTATTCACCATTGCAAAGTCTTTGCTTCTTCAGCAATGCTAAAATTCCGCGACATTTGTTGCACTGATTTTTGAGCAAATAAATTTACCACTTTTCACTTCACAGAAGTTGAAATATTCAGTTTTAACATCCATACCAACACATCTTTAATGAAAATGACAGATCCCTTTTAAAATAGAAATATTCAACAACATATCCAATCATTCCCCATGATCTCCAGCGTATTACAAAGTTCTTGAACACTATGCAAAACGCTGAAGTTATTATGATTTCATTTTTGTTGTATTTTACAATATTTAAAGACACACTTATTTTTCAATTTTACTATAAAAAATTTGTGGCGCACTATTCCAAACCCACTTTTTGATATCAGGTGTCATCGCGATAACGCTATATTTTTGAAAGATAAACGCATAAGGTCCTTTTTGCATCAGTTCACGTTGTAAATCAGCATAAAGTTGCGCTCGTTTTTGTGGATCTTTTTGAAATAACGCCTCTTCAACTTTTTGATTCATCTTGGCATCAAAATACCCATGCTGCCAACTAGGATAGGCGGTATTTTTTGCCTCAAACCGATTATCAGGGTTATAAACAAGACGTGAAGCCATTGTATGGG
>NZ_JBHIQG010000180.1:0-5219 GCF_042196425.1 Bartonella sp. AD328YNZD
TATGTTTTTGTATTAAAGCGGATGGGATTGGTGGAGTGTATGATATTGTCACCAAGCCGGATTTTCAGAAAAGAGGTATTGGGACATTCATGACAAAAATTGCTATTGAGCATTTAAAAAGAAGGAGATGTCATGTAATTGGTATGCAAGCCTCTCACGAGGGAATTAGCATTTATAAAAAATTTGGTTTTACAAACTTTGGTAAATTTAAAATTTATTCCAATAAACACATAGTGGTTTAGCTATGAACTCTTTTTTTGCTCATCAATTAAAAAATTTATTATTTTCAACAAAACTCAAATATGATCAAGCAATCGATATAACCAAGGAAGCTTGACCAATCCCCTTTAATACTGATAGTGAAAAGCTAAAATCAGTTATTACAAACATAATTGTTTCAAATGACGCACTCAAATTTTCTTATTTTTTTAATTTGTCTTAAAAAGATATCTATCACAAATCTAAGTTGAACAAATGTAATTTTTTATATGATCGATAATCTACTGTATGTTACTGATAATTATGAAGAACTCGAAAGAAAACATTTAAAACGACAGTTGCATCATAGTTTGTTAGATGGTTAGTCTGTTAGTTAATTAATAGAAAAAATTTTTGCTTTATACAATAACCAAAGGAGCTTAAAAAAACTTTTAAAGGTCCTTTATATGTATTGTTTCTTTTTCTATATTACAGTTGATGATGAAAAATCTCTCACGCTAATTGTAATTATTTTCAAACGAAATAAACTGTTTTCACCTATTATTTAGAGTAAATTAAATTTTTGGGATTTCTGGCACATCATTTGAAAGATAAAAGAAATTTTCCCTTGTACTTGTGCAAACAGCGTAGACATCATTTGATAATCCTCTTTCTTGAACAAATTCTTATCCAGAATAATCTTCAATACAAAAATAAATTAATAACTTGGTTTATAAAGATAATTTATCATTATTCATATTGAGCAAGCGTCTCAAATATCATAGGATTATCTCATTTCAAATCTCTATACATTAAAATCACTCACAATCATCTGCTCACACATAACAGGAAAAATTGAGGCATCAATAAAATTCACTTGAAGAAAGGAATAAAAACTCTTCTTCTGAACGCTCTGAAATACCAAAGACTATCGCAAAATTGGGAGCCCAAATAGTATAGGAGGTACCCCTTTCACCTTGAAAATGTAAAAATGGGAAGCATAATAGCTTTATACACTTCATAGAGGCTTTAGACCATTCACGAACGTTATTATAAAATGGATGTGACACACTTTGAGAGAAATCTCTTTAAAATAGACATGTGAATTAACAATATAAATGCATCCTATTTTACATGAGAAGCATAACTTCAAATCAAGATAAGGTAACATAAAGTATTGAAATCGTCATAGTGCACAACAAAATTAGACCATTTTAAATGTTTAATGGTAACATCTGCTAAACAACAGAATAAAAATTCAATTTTGAAAAGATTAAACCACACGCTACAGGTCTATTGAAACTCCGATTGTGCAATCGACTACCTTCTTGCTAAAATTTAATCACTATAAATATAAAAACCTTAAAGTCCGCTCTAAATTCGTAAAAATTTCTAGATCTTGCTGTATAAATGTTGAAACTCCTCATGGCTACTCATCTGAAACGCCAATAATTCCATAAAGCATCTCCATAAAAAAGGATAATGACGTTGTAATATCCGAAAAAAATTTACCATATCACCTGAAAGATCATTGATAATTCCATCAGGAAGTATCAATTTCTATTTAGAAAACCCTATCCGTGCCGACAAAAACTATGTAAATGTTAGATATATAATAATTTTGATGACGATTTTGACTCATCCTGTTTTGCCACCAATATAAGAAACAGCAAATATAGTGGATCCGCCAGCTTTAATATCGCCTTGTAAAAGGTCTTTCCCTCTACACTTTTTGCTATCAAATCCTGATTTTCAATTCCTTGCTCTCTTTTTTATACTCAAAATTGCCTCTGAAACAGGATAGATTAATCGTAAAAAATATATAAAAGAAGCAAATTATAACATTTTTTCTTATCCTTCTTAATACAAAATAACTGTTAAGCTACAATGCGCTAACACTTATCAATCATAAGCCCAAAACATCATATAATGACGACACAAATTCATAGAATGAAGATTTTTCACAATCAACCGTTGTATTAATCTTTCCATAATGCATAAAAATGATGAAGCGGCCCTCGCCCTTTCCCTACTTTTAAAGCATCTGAGGCAGTTAAAGCGCCATGCAAATAATCTTTTGCTTGTTTAACAGCGCAATCCAAAGGTTGAGTAGGTAACAAAGCTGCAATGGCAGCAGAAATGGTACACCCTGTCCCATGATCATGAGTGGTTGAAAGACGAGAGGCTTCAAGTATAAAAAGGTTTTCACAATCACAATAAAGATCTGGACTAGAACAATCGTAATTTTCTGTACTATTTTTGGTAATCGTATTCAAATGTCCCCCTTTTAACAAAACTGCATGACACCCTAGCGCCAAGAGTCGTGGAGCATATTGATACATAGTCTCTAAAGACCATTGCACTTCACCTCCCAATAACAGTGCAGCTTCAGGCAAATTTGGCGTGATCAAAGTTGACATCGGCACAAGAACATCACGCATAATTTCAATTGCATCAGACTTTAAAAGAACATCACCACTTTTTGCAACCATAACCGGATCAAAAACAATGAAACGCGCTTTATGATAAGCAAGACGTTCTGCAATAACCTGTGCAATCTGAGCATTTGCAACCATACCAATTTTAACGGCATCAACATGGATATCCTCAAAAACAGAATCAATTTGATCTGCAACAAAAGAAGCATCTAATGCCTGAAAAGAACGCACACCCTGAGTATTTTGTGCAACAACAGCTGTAACCACACTCATACCATAAGTTTTCATAGCTGAAAAAACCTTCAAATCCGCCTGCATTCCAGCGCCACCAGAAGGATCTGTTCCCGCAATAGATAAAATCCGTGGAATAAAAAGTTTATCTTTTTGTAATTCCATTAACCTCTTCCCTTCTGTTTTTAAATATCGGAAAATGAGTTACCGAAAAAATAGATGCTTGAAAAAACATAAAGAAGATGTTTTCTCATGTGAATTATATTATATATGAAGTCTTCTTATAGCTATAAAATGGAAAATGTAGTGCTTATCCTTCGTTCTATTCTTTTTACGTTCGCTTTTTATACAACAACTTTCATACAAATGATTCTTTACGCTCCCGTTTATTTTTTAATGCCCCGCAAAAAGGCATGGATTGTCCCTAAAACATGGGCACGCGTTACACTCTTTTTGCAAAAATACATCGCAGGCACAAGTTATGAGATTGAAGGTTTAGAAAATCTTCCCAAAGGACCCTATATCATTGCTCCAAAGCATCAATCGGCTTGGGAAACTTTCAGTCTTGTTCCCTATTTTGATGATCCCACTCTCATTTTAAAACGTGAATTGATGTGGATTCCATTGTTTGGCTGGTATATGGCAAAAACACAAATTATCCCCATTAACCGTACAACCCCCATCAAAGCCTTAAAAATGGTTATACAAAAAGCAAAAGAGAAAGTAAAACAAGGGCGCCAAATCTTGATTTTTCCCGAAGGAACACGCCGACAACCCGGTCAAAAACCAGATTATAAGTCAGGAATTGTCGCGCTCTATAATGAATTAGGACTTCAAGTTGTTCCTATTGCACACAATGCGGGTTTATATTGGCCACGCAATAATTTTCGCCGCTATCCCGGAACAATTCGTGTCCGTATTCTTCCCCCGATAGAGGCAGGTTTAAGCAAACGTGATTTTCTAGATCAACTTGTCCAAAAAACTGAAAAAGCGTGTGATGAACTGCTTCTCTTAGCAGCTCAAGATCCTAGCCCTCCTCCTATGCCACCATACGCTGTTCAGAAACTTCAAAAACTAAATCATCATGAAACAATGCACTGATTGATAAGAATAGTGTATCACTTTGTATATTGAGCGGAGTATAAGAAACAAAAATATAAGAAAGATACTTCAAACTTTCTAATTCAAAATTATAAAACACATGTACATGATAAGAAATAATCAATGTGTAAATTTTTTTGAAAAAGAATTCTTCCTCTCTTTAAAATCATTTAAATAACATACATCTCATTGACTTATAAGGATGTTTTAGCGTTATTCAACTTGAATGAGAACCCTGAATACCGTAAGATTCTCTCATTTCAAATCTATTCTAGGTTGAATCAATTAGAATCATTTTCTTACACATTACAAGCGGGGATATCTGTGTGAATAAACGATACAAGAAAAGATTAAAATGCTTTTTACGAACAGTCTCAAGTGCCAAGGGCTATCCTAACAGGAGAGCAAGAAAAATGCATGATTATGCAGATTCATTCTTTTCTGAGAAATTCAATCCCTCCAAGAACATGAAATCTTGTACAATCTTCATTATTTAAAAAGTATTTCTTGAGATACTTAAGTCATCAAACCAAATTCAAGGGGAAAATAAAAATGAGTGTTGGTTTTTATCCCACAGACACAACGGATACAGCAATTAACCATCTTTCCTCCCTATCCTAGACTTAAAAGCTTTGTGTGCTACATTAAAACAATTCTAAATAACGAATAAGAGGGAACTAGATTTAAATTAATGCAACGTCTCTTCTATAATTTATTTTTTTCTGTGATTTTGAGTTTATCCAGCGCTGTCGCTCTAGCGCAGCCTTTTATTTCTGTTGATGTTACAACGAGGCGTATCTTAAAACATAATCAAGCTTTTGAGCGTTGGTATCCTGCTTCCTTGACAAAATTAATGACCGCTTATGTTATTTTTCGTGCCATGAGCCGAGGAGAAGTTTCACCAAACAAACATATCACCATCAGCGAATACGCCGCAAAAGCTCCCTCATATCGTTCAGGCTATAAAGCTGGTTCTGTACTCACACTTGATACAGCCTTAAGTATCACCATGGTTAAATCTACCAATGATTTAGCTATTGCTATGAGTGAAGCCATTGCAGGTTCACAGAAAGATTTTGTACGTAAAATGAATAGCGAAGCTAAACGTTTAGGCATGTTTGGCACCCATTTTGCAAACGCAAGTGGTTTACCAGACCCTCAAAACTACTCCACGGCACGCGATATTGCTCTTTTAGCCGTTCAAATACGTCGAGAATTTCCACAATATGCTCATTATTTTTCTATTCCAGC
>NZ_JBHIQG010000181.1:0-5194 GCF_042196425.1 Bartonella sp. AD328YNZD
GTGTATTTGTAAGGTGAGTTTCTCAGTGCAACATAATTGCCATCGAGTTGGAAAGAGTCTTTCTTCGCTTGACCATAAACCTGAATAATTGAAACACTATGAGCAATCTTGGCATTCGCTTTACCATCTCCTGCATTGCCCGCATCACCTCGTACATGTATTTTTGTTTTTCCAGAAACATCACCATGAATGACAAGCCGATCAGTGACTTGCTGATCACTCGGATCACGAGGATTTAAACGTGCATTGAGATGAATTACAGCATTACCCTGTGCCGCATAAACTGTTCCTTTCCCATTTCCAATATGGAGAGTCTGATATTTGCCTTCAGATTCCGAAGGTGCAAAATCAATAGCACTATTTACAAGACTTACAGAAGCAATGCATGAATCCACACATCCTGAATCTAGAGTTCCTAAATTCCTCTGTGCACTTCTTTTTAGAATCCACTGTGAATTATTAGCCAAGTCTAATTTTGCATAAGAATTTTTATCAACGCGAACACCGCCTGTAACAATAGAACTATCAACTGAAACCAATATGTTCGAATCATTCTCGGCTTTTAATAACAAGTCACCAGCAAGAGTTGTTTTATTTTCTAATGAAACATGACCACCAGAATTATTACCATAGATAGCTATACCATTTGCAACTTGAAAATCAGTTTTTTTCAACGAAACTGTCCCCGTTACGCCTATAGGTGTATTCTCCTGTTTGGATACAACGCTCCGCTTAACAACGCCTGTTTGCGCAATTTCTAGATTCTGACTTCGATTTTGTTGACTCGCTTCCTTCTGTGTTCCCCCATCAAAATATATGCCGTAGACTCCGTCGCCTTCCACTTTAACAGTAGAAAACTCGATATTTACGTAATTCATAGTAGGACGAACGTCAGAAGATCTCCTTCTCCTAGAAGAGCCGGTCTCAACCACATTATCATCAGACTTTATAATCCACAAAGCATGAGCATCAGTAACAACATTTCCGTTCTTAAAATCAACAGAAGCATTATCACTCACCAAAAAAGCTGCACGTCCAAATTTCTCTGTAGAATTCGACTTTCCTGCTTCTTTTTTCGCAGTAATATTAACTTTGTTTAATCTTACACGTCCCCCCGCTTCTGATCTCACAGCCACTCCATTTGTCAGCATAACCGTTCCAGAGTCCATAGTTACCTCACCAGCCTGACTCGCCAAACCAGCCACAGCTAAATCCCCCGTTACGTTAATTTTCGTATCCTTTAAATTAACAGATGATCCAGAACCCGCCAAAGCGCCCACATAAAGCGCATCTACTGTTCCACCAATCATCTTAACCTTCCCGCCACTTTGCGCTTCAAGCCCAATCACAGAAGATTGAATTGTTGATTTATTATCCAAAACAACTTCTGCCCCCTCTTCTGCAAGCACAGCACTCACGGCATATATTTCATTAAAATCAACATTATTTTTGCTATCAGAAAAATCCGCACCACTAATTGTGGCTCCCTCTAGCTTGATAACTGTATTTGGATTTATTGCATGCATAGGATGCTGAGTTTTATCACTTACCTTCAGTGTCTCCCCTGTTATTGTCCGCGATTTACCATCTCTACACAAATAAGTAGTCTGTGATCCCTTCTCACCATTATTCATATCATCACATGTAGAAGAAACCGTTTCCTTAGAAGAAACATCTCCATTACCAGTACGACTAAGCATAAGAACACGCCCAACAGCTCTAGAAGATACAGCAGATGTCTCAGAAACCACAGGAGAAGAAGCATTCATAGCAGAAGCCCCATTAGAAGATATAACAGCTATCTCAGAAACCACAGAAGTAGAAGGCTGCATAGCAGAAGCTCCATTAGATATAGCAGGTATCTCAGGAACAGAAGGCTGCATAGCAGAAGCTCCATTAGATATAGCAGGTATCTCAGGAGCAGAAGGCTGCACAGCAGAAGCTCCATTAGATATAGCAGATATCTCAGAAGTAGAAGACTTCATAGAAGAAACTCCATTAGAAGATATAACAGCTATCTCAGAAACCACAGGAACAGAAGCATTCATAGCAGCCTTCATAGCAGCAGCTGATTTTATAGGTGATGGCCTCTTAGATACAATATGATCCCCAGGTGTTACAAAAATTTCATCGGCAGATATTACAGATCCTCTACCTGTATCAGATCTCCCACTTAAATTAACTCTTGGAGGTACTAAAGATGCCAAATTTCTGGATAAAGAAGGAGTAACAGATGACGGAGATGGAGTAACAGGTAAAAAGGTATGCACTACAACCTCAGATGTTTCAGATTCCGTAAAATCTTCGTTATCATCATCTTCATAAAATTCGTCAGATGTTTCAGATCTCAAAAGTGAATTGCCTTGAACAGAGACTACAGATGTAGATTCCCCAGATACAGGAGGAGTTATGGATTCACTATTTACTTCACCAGCACCAGTGTCAGCATTAGTATTTATTGCAGTTTCAGTAGAAGCATCAGTAGAATCAACTGCAACAAGTGGCTTAGCCTTAAAAATAGGTTGAAAATTAGCAGTAGCAGTATAAGCAGAAACGAGAGGTATAAAATATTCATTTTCTAAACGAAAATCCCAAACACTTCTACTATTTTTAAGTAATGTCTTATCAAAATACTGCATTTTCGGAGGAGTAGTTGGACCATAAGCACGAAGAACATACTTATAAGGTAACCCTTCTCGTGTAATATAATCACCTTTCAGCTTAAAAGAATCCCTCTCTGCATTTCCAAAAACCTGAATAATTGAAATGCTATGAGGTGTATCTTGACTTTGTGATATACCATCAGAAGTATCATTCACAACTACCATTGTTTTTCCAGAAACATCACCATGAATCAACAATCTGTCAGATATTTGAGAATTTTCTGTATTGCTAGGCATCAAATTTGCATTGAAGTAAATTGTAGCACCAGAAGCGGCAGAAGCAGCACTATAAACTGTTCCATTCCCATCTCCTATGCGAAGGGTTCGATACTCAATATCTTTATTAGATGTATTTTCATTTTTCAAAGAAGTAAAAAATCTAACATTACTATCTACAAGATTCATAGACGAAAGACATGAATCTACACAACCCGTATTTGAATTTTCCAAACTATTATGCAGATTCTTTGTTAAATACCACTCTGATCCCCCAGATAGAAAAAGCCTAGCTTGAGATTTTGTATCAACGTGAGCTCCCCCCATGACGACAGAGTCTTCAACAAAAACCGACAAATGCGATCCCTCTTCAGCTTTCAACACTAAATCACCCGAAAGAGTTGAGTCATCTTTTACAACGACGTACCCATCCAAACTGTTACCATAAATGACCACACCATTAGGAACTCTGAAAACCGTATTTTTCAAAAGAACTGCATACAAACTATCTCCATCATCTTTTATTCCACCCTCTCCTAGATTTTGACCTACATTTTGATCACTTTCTTGTCTCACACTCGTTTGATCATTTTTTCTCCTCACATTCGAAGGTATATCACCAAAAAATACACCATAAGACTTACCTTCCACTTTAACGGTTGAATTTTGAATATCAGAAACTATTAAGTTGACAACCCTAGAGTTTGCATCTGGTTTAGACGCCACCACTGCAGAATCTCCAGCGCCAGCTCCAGATGGTGCACTAGTACTTCTAGAATCTGCACCGCTTCCTAAAAAATTCTCTATAGGGAATAAAGCCTCAAAATACGTGGAACTAATATTATTAAGGACAGCGCCATCTCTAGTTTCAATAGAGATGACCTCACCAATGAAAGAATCACTATCAGCCTCAGAATCCTGTTGCGTATCCTCGCCATCCTCACTCTCCGCTTCTACTCCATTAGAAGCTCCAGAGACTCTATTAGAAGCTACAGAGATATTATTCTTAAAGCTATCACTTACCAACAATGCAACAGTATTAGGAGCTCTAAGTTTTCCATTTTTAAAGGAAATAGTACCTCCAAGTGACAATAAACCTATATTCGTCTCCGAAGTACCAACTTCTGTAGTTTTTGGTTCCTCAGCAACATTGATAACCGTCCCGTCTAGTAGAACAGTCCCCTCTTTTGTAGAGATAACTCCTATTCCACCCTCTTTCACGGTAATTGCTCCAGACCTCATCTCGATAACGGATGGACCCAAACTAACTAAACCGATTCTTTTAACATTAATATCTACATTCTCTAAAACAATCCACCCATTATCACTAGCAAGAGCACCTATATACGCATCTCTGATTCCTCCCCCCACCATCGTGATCTTTCCAGTCTCTTCAGTCCGAAGCCCAATAAAAAAACCCTGAATATTTGAGTTTTTCAAATTAACCTCTGCATTCATATTTGAAGCAGAATCTCCGACATATACACCAACATAAAGCGGATCATGAATATATAAACTACCTATGTTCTCTATACCTACTTTATAATCCTGTATACCCACTGCAGATAAACTTTCAGAAAGTTCTTTCCCAATATTCATGCTTTCAATGGATACTTCGTCCAAATTAACAACTACTTTCCCATCATCAAGAGGAGATTCCACATTTACAGCGCTCTCACCTTGATCCGCTATAATAGTCCCCCCTATTAGAGCATATACTCCGGACCGATCACAGGAAATAGATCCATATATTCGCTGATCACCATTGAGTAAATCAGCCAATCCTTTACCTGCCTCCACAGAATCTATAAATTCTAGAGCCCCAACACCATCACCAACCGGTGTAGATACACTCACACCAGGCACAAAAAGACCTGCTCTATCAGGTGTTAAAGAATTCAATACAAAACTTGATATACCTGGCATACCAATAAGACCATCTGCACTCGCTTTTTGTACTCTTAGCGCCTCTTCCCCCACTGGAAAATATGTTTCAGCTAAACTATTTTTTTTCGGAATATTAAATAATGTCCAAACATCTACATTTCTTGGAACATCTAGTATTCTAACCAACTCTCCTCCTAATCCACTTGGTACACCTGCAAGCCCCGCACGTGCTTTCTTCCCACTTGCTATTGCTGTTTTTGCTTCTTTTGCTTCCACATTTTCTGCTCTTGTTGCTCTTGCCTTCCTAGTAGATACACCGCCTGTACCTGGAACACCTGGCATACCACTCAAAGTATCATTTGACGTAGTACCTGGACCAACACCTGGAATAGCAGGCAGATTCGTTGTATCTGCCCCACTCGCAACAC
>NZ_JBHIQG010000182.1:0-5182 GCF_042196425.1 Bartonella sp. AD328YNZD
ATTGAAGTAAAATCTTGTGAGGGAAAATTTCATATTTTCCCGTGGAAAAAACGCGGAGTGCGTATAAAAGGTCTGTTGCAAGCGCGTATACTACAGTTATGTGTTGTTACATTAGAACCATTAGAAAATATCCTTTGTGAAAATATTGAGGTTGTTTTTGTTCCTGAAGATTCAAATTTGATGAAGCCCAAAATATCAGAGGATACAGGGGAATTGTTTTTAGATGTAGAGGGGCTTGATACTCCTGAAGTGTTTTATGATGATAAAATTGATATTGGCGCAATCATGGAAGAGTTTTTTGAGTTGTCTATTAATCATTATCCACGTAAAGAAGGGATAAAGATGAATATGGTTGAAAATTTAGAAGAAGCAGAGCGAAAATTCTCTCCATTTTCTGTTTTGAAAAATTGGAAGTGATTGTAAAAAAATATAAAAAATATCTATTGTATGCTAAACGGTATTTTCTGCGGAGCGATTTTCGCAAGATATTCTGTGTGAGTATTCAGGAGCCAAAAATCATAATATGTATTTAAAGATGTAAATGAAAAGATGTGGGATATGCAAGCGTGATTAGAATTTCTGTGGATGTCATGGGCGGTGATTACGGTCCAGAAGCAGCTATTGCAGGAGCAGCAATTGTACAAAAATATTTATCAAATATTTATTTTCTATTTTATGGGGTAGAGGAGACTGTTTGTCCGGTTTTAAAAAAATATCCCTGTTTGGATTCTGTATCGCGCTTTTGCCCGACAGAAAGTTATACACGCATGGATGAAAAGCCAAGCCAAGCACTTCGTAACGGACGTGGTAAATCATCAATGTGGTACGCCATTGAAGCGGTAAAAAATGGTGAAGCTGATGCTTGCATTTCTGCTGGTAATACGGGTGCACTCATGGCCATGTCTTATTTTTGTTTGAAAATGCTTGCAGAGGCTGAACGTCCTGGTATTGCGGGTATCTGGCCAACACTGCGCAGTGAGAGTATTGTTTTAGATATTGGAGCAACAATTGGTGCCTCTGCTAGTCAGTTGGTTGATTTGGCGGTTATGGGAGCAGGTATGTTTCGCGCTTTATATCACACTGAAAGACCAAGTGTTGGGCTTTTAAATGTGGGGGTGGAAGAGGTTAAAGGACTTTATGAAATAAAAAAAGCAGGAATGATATTGCGTGAAGTGCAATTAGAAGGATTGGAATATAAAGGATTTGTTGAGGGCAATGACATTGGAAAAGGAACAGTCGATGTTGTTGTAACAGAGGGGTTTTCTGGTAATATTGCTTTAAAAACCGCAGAAGGAACCGCGCGACAGATAGGAGAGATTTTAAACTCTGCAATGCGCAGTTCTTTTTTAACATCTCTTGGTTATTTTTTATCGCGGGGTGCTTTTCGTATACTGAAACATAAAATGGATCCTGATAGGGTGAATGGAGGAGTGCTTTTAGGTTTGAATGGTGTTGTTATAAAAAGTCATGGCAGTGCTAATGCTAATGGCTTTGCTTCTGCTATCCGCGTTGGTTATGAGATGGTTAATAACGGACTTTTACAAAAAATAACGGCTGATTTACGGCGATTTCATGAAAATAAAGAAACACTTTTTGACCAAGAAGATGAAGCAGTGATGAATGGAGAGTCCTTATGATAAGCTCTTATAATAGAAATAAAAAATTTGAAGAAAAGGTAAGAGCTGAATGATTCGGTCAATTATACGGGGTGTAGGAAGTGCTTTGCCGAAAAGAAGTTTATCAAATGATGAGATTGCAAAGTTTGTTGAAACGTCAGATTCATGGATTGTTCAGCGCACAGGAATACGCCAACGTTATATTGCCAGTGAAAATGAAACAACTGTTTCTTTAGGAGTTGAGGCTGCGCAAGCAGCACTTACAAATGCTGGTTTAACAATAAGAGACATCGATTGTATTATTTTAGCAACGTCCACCCCGAATCGTACTTTTCCTGCTTCTGCTGTTGAAATTCAGCATGCTTTGGGAATGAGTCATGGATTTGCTTTTGATATTCAAGCTGTTTGCTCTGGTTTTATTTTTGCTTTAACAACAGGAGATTCTTATTTACGGTGTGGGGGGGCTAAAAGAATTTTAGTTATTGGATCCGATACATTTTCTCGAATTTTAGATTGGGAAGATCGTACGACATGTGTTTTGTTTGGTGATGGTGCTGGTGCTGTTATTTTGGAAGCACAAGAAACTGAGGGGGATATTGCTTTTGAGCGTGGTATATTGTCTGCGAAATTGCGCTCTAATGGTGCTTATATAGATAAGCTATATGTTGATGGTGGACCTTCAACAACACAAACGACAGGCTATTTGCGTATGGAAGGACGAGAAGTCTTTAAATATGCTGTTGGTATGATAACGGATGTGGTTGATGATTGTTTTGCAGCTGCAGGTATGGATTCTTCACAACTAGATTGGTTTGTACCTCATCAGGCTAATAAGCGCATTATTGAAGCATCTGCTAAAAAGCTGGGAATTTCACTAGATAAAGTTGTGATTACCGTTGATCAACATGGTAATACGTCTGCTGCATCAGTTCCGTTGGCTTTAACAACAGCTGTTTGCGATGGAAAAATAAAAGAAGGAGATCTTATCATGTTAGAAGCCATGGGAGGTGGATTTACATGGGGAGCAATTCTTATTCGTTGGTAAATTATGGCTACTTGACCATATTTTAAGAAAACGTATAAGTCATTTTGTAATTTTTAATATTTTAATAGGTGGTTATAATGACAAGTAAGACAGTAACGCGTGCAGATTTAGCGAGCGTAGTTTGTAAAAGAGTGGGCTTGTCACATACTGAATCAGCAGCTTTAGTCGAATTGGTTTTGGATGAGATTTGCAACTCACTTGTAAGAGGTGAAGCGGTTAAATTATCTTCTTTTGCAACTTTTCAGGTTCGCAGTAAAAATGAACGTGTTGGACGCAATCCAAAAACAGGTGTTGAAGCACCTATTCCGCCGCGACGTGTTGTGACGTTTAAGGCTGCCAATGTTCTTAAACAGAGAATTTTAGATTCGCATCGTGCAAAACAGAAAAAATGATATCTCATAAATAAATGCCATGGTATGTTTGGTATTTGTTAAAGAAATGTATAAAATAAAAGTCTTTGTTTTTTAGAAAAAGACTGGTGAGTAAGGTGTCAATGATGGTCTTATTTTTGACTAATTTTGTTGAGAAATTGAAACAGAATGAGTCATTGTAAAGTAATTTATTTTGTTTTAAATAAGGTGTTACGAAATGGATAAAAGCTCTGATGCTTTTCGCACAATTAGCGAAGTAGCGGAGTTATTGGAGCTTCCGCAGCATGTCTTAAGATTTTGGGAAACACGTTTTAGGCAGATTAAACCAATGAAACGTGGGGGAGGAAGGCGCTATTATCGTCCGGTCGATGTTGATTTGCTCAATGGTATTAAGCAGTTACTATATGATCAGGGTTATACGATAAAAGGTGTGCAACGCCTTTTGAAAGAAAATGGTGTTGCTTTTGTGACTGCATTGGGTAATGGTGATCTTGATGCTATGAATGTGGTCATAGAGAAGAAACATGCAGGACAAACTTCTGAAAATGCAAGCAATAAGCCTAAAAAATCTTCTTTTGGGCTTTTGAGCTTCATGAGGAATGAGGGAGAAACATCTGTCGGTTCTTTGAATCTTTACAAAGACAAAACTGATAAAGCATTGTTACAAGAAATTTTGTTTGAACTCATTGAATGTAAGCGTGTTCTTGATAGAGCACGATAATAATAATATTTTTTATTTTATATGTGTTTCGTAGATATTTAGACGTTTTATGGATGTGCTCAGAATTTAATACGTTCAACGAGAGGTCATGTACCGTATGTGTATATTTAACGAGTTTTTTATAAGAGTTTTTAATTTGGTAAAATATGAAGAGGAAAAAGAATAAACGCTGAGTTTTGCCATTTTTCTTTGATTTAGCTTTATAAAAATTAAGGCAATATCTCATCAGTGTAGATTGCGGGATGTAGAATGCCGTTGGCTTACCGATTCATGTGCTTGTTTTAAAGAGATGTTTCTTAAGCTTATTTTGCCATGATTCTTCGTGAATGATATAATGGTAAACTCTGCTGAATGTCGCTATTTTTACATTTATGAAGGAGCAAGTCGGCATCATCATTATAGTTATAGTCTGTCCTCAATGATTGCAACGATCCTTAGCACTTTAGGCGGTTCATTGTAGGCATTTTAAAAGTCCTTTCTCAATAATTTTTATCCACACATTTATTCCGCTTGTTTGGTGCAAGCAAATGATTTTGATAGATTCAACATAAACATATTTAAAATAAGAGAATCCTATGATATTCAAAGCTTTATTTAATATGAATAACGATATATTATGATTATAAATCAATATCTTGTCTTTTTTATAAGGGCTTATCTTATGAATAAGACATATCATTGTTTAGGTAATTTTACATATTTTTTATTAATAAATATAATCTTGTTTCCAGTTTTCTTGCTTGATATTGCTATCATTATTGTAATGATCTATCCATGATAATAGCAGAATCTTTTCATTATAAAGGTAAAAGATTAATGTTATTATTAATATTCAATTGGCTATGATTTTTTCATTTAAACAAGCTCATAGCTTACATTCAATTTTTTCACCAATCTACCTTGTAGAGAAAGAGCCGTTATTCTTTCTGATGATAGGTCATTGTGCATGAAACAAAAACACACTACAATATCAAATTATTTCATTTTGTACAAAAACTGAAGATTTATAGTAAAAAATTAACGTATTACAATTTTCTGTGATATTACGCATTTATTACGCGTTGCAAATCTGGAGGTGTTGCCTCATTTGAGAGTTGTTTAATTACATCTTCTACAGATAAAAGGGTTTGATTTGTACTTCCTAAGCGGCGCATATTTACGCTATTTGTTTCAGCTTCACGTTTGCCACATACCAAAATTACGGGGACTTTTTGTAAAGAATGTTCTCGTATTTTATAGTTAATTTTTTCATTGCGGAGATCTATTGTTGCGGAAAGCCCAGTAGCTTTAAGTTTTGCTGTTATTTTTTGGGCATATTCATTTGCTTCGGATGTAATTGTTGCAACAACAATTTGTTCAGGAGCAAGCCAAAGTGGCATATGTCCAGCAAAGTTTTCGATTAATATACCAAGGAAACGCTCCATTGATC
>NZ_JBHIQG010000183.1:0-2731 GCF_042196425.1 Bartonella sp. AD328YNZD
GAACACGCCCTTTTAAAAAACTTTAGAGAACTCAAACCGAAAAAACAAAAAGCAATCTTGTGGTTGATTTCTGATTAAGTAAAAGCCCATATAAAGCCCAAATCCTCTGCTTCATTTTAAAGCCCAAATCCTCTGCTTCATTTTACGGATACCATTTTTACGCTTTTCTATATTTACAGAAAAAAACCAAACGAAACCTCCCAACCACACCCCACGCAACTCTGTAAACGCTGATCTGTCAACAATCCAGCTTATTGTTTAGCGAATCCTATTGCTCATTATTTCATATGATTATTATTATCTCTCAAAGCATAGTGTTTTATCAAACTTTCCAATTCAGCCCTAAAATATTCATCCCCCACGGGCGCAAGAAACGCCTTATTAAATTATAATGCCCCACAATCACCGCCCCTCAAAGAGCAGTGTTTGACAGCATGATAGGATAAAAATTCAATGGATAAAATAAACTTGCGAAAGCAAAAATCTTTACCGTTAAAAATCTTTTTTTCAAAAAATCTGAAATTGTGGCCGATAATAAGATTGTGAAAACATCCATTACACAACAAAACTTATCAACTCTGATACAAATAGAACAGAGGTCATACTTACAATTCATGTGATAGAAAAAACAAATGAAGAAAATTTTATAGAAATCTTTGCTGATGGAATTCAAACAGTTTTTAATTTATCTCATACAGATCATCGTGCTTTAGTAATTGTTTTAGAAGAATGTCAAATAGAGCCATCCTCTACCAAGTCAGATATCTCATCTAATGAATATCAAACAAATCTCAAAGACTTTACAAAAATATGACTTGTATTATTTTTCGTATTGTATATATTATAAGCCATCTTAATTTAAGCGCGTGAGGGGAAAATGATATCAAACTTACAAACAAGCAAAAAGGCATTAGTTCTTTTGCTTTTATGGCTTCGTGGTCCTTTAAGATTGATATTAAGTATTATAGTGATTATGGGGTTTATAGGATTGCTTACAGTTCCTATTATGATATTATCAATGGGTTTGTCAAAAGCACTAATAAGCATTGCAATTTGGTCGTTTATATTAGGTTTTGGCTCTTTCCTTCTAATTCTCTCTTATGATAGATTTATAAGATATTTACCATAAACTGTTTCCGTATTTTCCCATTAACAATGCTAATAAAAAACAAAAGATCGCGATAATTCAATCTGTATTCCAACGCAATAAATCATCTCATACCTTGGAGTAATGATATTGACACATACAATGTTTAAAGAGGGGTAAAAATGAAAAAAACCATTTTATTATGCATAGTTATATTAGCTGTAGGATTTAGTATTACCGGTTGTGGTAAAACTGAAGAGGGAAAGCGTCAAGCCAAACAAGAAGAACAAGCTAAAAAGTTTTTTGATGAAGAATTAACCTCTACAGATCGTAATCATGCATTTTAAATAAATGCCCTACGACAATAAAGTGTGAATTTTGACTTCCACCCCTCACCTCAAAGGACGAAGACTCCATTCAGCGCCATTCTTGTGAACAGTCCAGCTTCTTCTCTAGAAGGCGTCAGTTTTCAACAAATCCAAAAATACGAAAAAGGCTTCAATCGTGTAAGCGCAGAACGTTTACAAGAAATTGCCAATATCCTAAAAGTTCCCATTACCTTTTTTTATGCCGATATTGTCACAAAAGAAAATTCTCTACTCCACGATCAAGACACCTATAGCGAAAAAGAACACGCCCTTTTAAAAAACTTTAGAGAACTCGAAGCGAAAAAACAAAAAGCAATCTTGTGGTTGATTTCTGATTAAGTAAAAGCCCATATAAAGCCCAAATCCTCTGCTTCATTTTACGGACACCGTTTTTACGCTTTTCTATATTTACAGAAAAAAAACCAAACGAAACGCCCACATCACCACCCCATGCACCACTGAATAAACACTGATCTGTTAACAATCCAGCTAGCTTATCCAGCGGGTTTTCTTATTGATTTCAGATCACCACACCTAAAAGAGCAAAAATTCCTATAAGTACGAGTCGACAATTCCACTTCAAAAAACAGATCTCCCCACTAGATAAATCTTCTATCCCGCACCAGTTTGTAAACTATAATCCAGCCTCTTGCCAAACAAATACCCCTTATTGACTTCACAGATCACCGTTTCATTCACAAACGCGCACCCTAGTTCTCCATATTCCATACCATGATAAAAGCATACACAAAGCATAAAACCCCATCTCCTTTTTTACAGTTACACGTTTTTACGCTTTTGCGTATTTACTCTTTTACATTTTTATAAAACGAGCTCCCTTTACGCACACAATGCATCCTTGACCTCATTCCTCAAGCAAAACTGCTTATAAAGAATTCCTTTTTCATCCAATAAAAGCGCCCCTTTTTCAAAGAGCATTATTCTCGAGCAATGGCAGCTTTCTTAAAAATCTCTCTTAAGAGTGCACAAAAACTTATTGCTTATAGGATAAATTTTTCTCGATTCTTCTAAGGAAACATCCATTACAACTCATATCTTCCCCCCACTATACTTGGAAACATCTGATCTGTATTAATGTCCTGCTTTCCATGGAAATTTGACATCAGACACGAAATCTTTTTATGAAAGTTTTTTCCCTTTTTACGATGTTTTTTCACCAGCCTTCTCAAAGCTGTTTCCTAAATTTTTGCAACCGCTAAGCTTATAGGATTTAATGAGAAAGTTTTAGACTCTAGAAAGAGTTCAACAAATCAGA
>NZ_JBHIQG010000183.1:2831-5173 GCF_042196425.1 Bartonella sp. AD328YNZD
TCCAAACAACAGAGAAATCAGATCCAAACAACAGAGAAATCAGATCCAAACAACAGAGAAATCAGATCCAAACAACAGAGAAATCAGATCCAAACAACAAAGAAATCAGATCTCCCATTCTCACCAGATCATCTTACCTATGGACTTTACCCGGTTTAAACGCACAATTCCGATTGTATCATTATGATACCTTTTTAGATTTACCTTGTCAAGTTTTTATATTTTTCTTTTAATATTTTTGTCATTTTTTATCATATTTCTGTCTCTTATGCAAACAGGATGCCCAAAAAAAACATCATTGTGTTTCTATTTGCACAGTTGTAAAAATATCTCTTACAGCTTTCCCCATTTCATGAAAGCGCGTATTCATTATATAATCACTCATGATATAATAATGGGAAATTCGCCAATAAATGGTCATCCCTTGTTTTAGCTTCTTTACACTTACATAAAAGAAGCACGCCAGAACCAGCATATTACCAATATTGCGATAATCTTCTCATAAGAATTTTCTAATCTCCCCACACCTCAAAGAGCGAAAGTTCCGACAAGAAGCGAATGATACTTGCACTTCTTTTTCACGGCTCCACACTTTTACGCTTTTACGTCTTTACAGAACAAAACCAAATGAAACGTCCCCCCTCCACACAACGATTTGATAAAAACAAACTGCATCTCCAACAATAGATTTCTGTAAAGAATCCATAGGAATTTTATCGATCAGATTTAACCCTTAGATTAGTATACAAAACTACATGACAAAAAGTCATTTCCTATAAAAGAAAGGGTAAAAACTCTATGATTGAGACAAAATATGAGGAATGGCGAGCAGTAAAAATTAATATCTTTTGTCCCCATAACTTTGAAATTATAAGCTGGACAAATGATCCTTATTGACTGCATAATGTAATTTTACATCTGTAAGTTTTTACAGGTTAATTCAATCCCACCGTTTCCCCCAACATCTCATCATGATGATCTACGCTTTTTGGACACACTGGCAAAGGGGGGATCATCTATTATACGTACGTATATAATAATGTGTTGCGCCATCTGAATCATAAGAAACAAAAGACAATATACCTATCTCTATTCGCGTTATTCTATAAGTCAAAATGACACCGTTTTGCTGTTTTGGTTGATCTGTATAGATCACGGTATATCCATTCCGTCGCAACAGATCAATAAATACAGGAGTAAAGTTGTCTTCTGTGTTACTTTTTTTCACAATAAGTGTTGTTTTAGCGGGCGGCAAAGGTTTTTTAAGATTGTGAACAAAATCGTTAGCAATTAATTTTATATCGTCCTTCGTAATATTTTGAACAACATAACTTGATGAATAATTATTGATAGATGCGCACCCCGCCACCAACACAAGCGGTAACGGTAATAAATATTTTGACATCTTAACTCCCCTCGCATTCTCTCTCGACAAAGCTCTTACACCAGAAATAAGAGCAACCTTGCTTATCAATAAAAGTATTAACAACCTATTGGTTTGCAATCAAGCGATAAGTAATCAATTTTTCAGGAATAAAAAAAATGACACCATCTCCAAGCACTCTCAAAGTTTATACTTAACATACAAAAAAATATATATTAAAAGGACTTGACCACCTCCTTACACCTCAAAGAACGGGGGAGCACCCAACACCATTCTGTGCACAATTCGGCTTCTCTTGGGCGGGTTCTTCTTGGCTTCAGACTCATAACAGTTTACTTTAAAAGGCGCGACAGACAAGTCCTGCTTAAGAATACGCAGAGCGTTCTAGTGAGTATTACGTGACAATATATTCAAAACACCAACAAGATCTGTATTATTACTGTAACCGCCAATCTACCCCCCCATGTAAGTCTACCCATGTAAAAGTGATCTGTATTTGGCAATTTTCTTCAGCAACATAAAACATATATTAAGACACCGACCACCGCTCCACAATCCCACGTCCAGTTCTCAAAAATAACTCCCTCTCAAAGACCAAAGCACCCCACCCAGCACCGCTTCCATCCCGCATCGATTTGCAAACAATGCGCTGAAAACAAGCCTAATGGCTTGCAGCAAGCTCCCCTTACCAACCACGCATGCAGATCAGTCTCCTTTCCTCAAAAGAAGGCACGGTATAATAAGATTATCACTGCGCTTTATACCGTAAATTTTCCCAAATTTATGTTTCAGGTAAAAACGCCAACCGATCACCTTGCTTTTCAATTGTCACCACCGTCTCGTCGTGAATTTCTCCAAACAAGATTTTCTCTGCGAGAGGATCTTGAATTTCTTTTTGAATAATCCGTTTAAGCGGACGAGCACCATAGAGCGGATCATAGCCCTTATCGGCAAGAAA
>NZ_JBHIQG010000184.1:0-5151 GCF_042196425.1 Bartonella sp. AD328YNZD
CCGGATTCAACAATTTCTGCTTCGGCAAAAGCAGGGTGCAATGTATAGGCCGCGTTGAGCAATTCCATCATTGATCTCACCGAGATTGGACCACCAAAGTCACTTTCAATCATCGTTGCGCCAATCATGAAAATATCATCCTGTCGTGGAACAACATAAAGTGGAAATCGTGGATGAAGAAGACGAATTGGGCGGGAAATCTTAATTTCTGTACTCCGCAAGAGTAGCATTTCACCACGCACGCCCCGTATATTTTTATCTTTTCCTAAACGTGCTATTCCTGTTGCATCAATGACCATATCAAAATTTGTTTCAGATGTTTTAACATCAACAAAACATGCGTCATTTGTTATCAGTTTTTCTTTTAAAGCGATAAGTGCTTTACGAGGATCAAGGTGGGCTTCACTTTCATAAAAAAGCCCACAGTCAAAATGTTCTGCAAGATCTGGTTCAAGATGGGCTATTTCTGCACGGTTTATGGTTCTATGATGATGTGTGCGAAGTGAGAATCGTTCAAGTTCTCCTCTATCACGCGTAGGAGCAACCACTAAAGTACCTTTTTGTGTAACAAGATCTGGAAATATTTTGCGCCACCAGTGTATAGCTTGTACACCAAGGTCTTCAACAATCTGTTCAGTATTTTCTTTTTCACAATAAGGAGCAAGCATTCCTCCAGCATACCAACTGGACGATCCTATAGGAGAGTTTAGTGGAGCCGATACAGTAACACGAGCGCCTTTTTGTTGTAACATAAAAGCAACGGTTAAACCAGCAACGCCCGCACCTTTGATAAGAATATTCTTCAACTATTTACTCTCTTTTTTTGAGATGCATCGACATAAAGATCACCACTTTCTTGATATTTTTCAGCCATAGCAATCATACCTTCACCTTTTGTTTTTTTGAGTGCTGCAGCATCACGAATATCATGAGAAATACGCATAGAACAGAATTTTGGTCCACACATGGAACAAAAATGCACCAATTTATGGGCATCTTTCGGCATTGTTTCATCATGAAAGGTACAAGCTGTTTCTGGATCAAGAGACAGGTTGAATTGATCATGCCATCTAAAGTCGAATCGTGCACGTGAGAGAGCGTTATCGCGCAACTGTGCTCTAGGCAAACCTTTTGCAAGATCAGCAGCATGAGCGGCGATTTTATAAGTGATGACCCCCGTTTTGACATCATTTTTATCGGGAAGTCCCAAATGTTCTTTAGGCGTTACATAGCACAACATGGCAGTTCCAAACCATCCAATCATAGCAGCACCAATTGCTGATGTAATATGGTCATAACCAGGAGCAATATCAGTTGTAAGAGGTCCCAAAGTATAAAAAGGTGCTTCATGACAGAGATTGAGTTGTTGCTCCATATTTTCTTTAATCTTGTGCATTGGGATATGTCCTGGTCCTTCAATCATAACCTGTACATTTTTTTCCCAAGCAATTTTTGTCAATTCTCCTAAAGTTTTAAGTTCGGCAAATTGTGCTTCATCATTGGCATCGGCAATAGAGCCAGGGCGTAATCCATCTCCTAATGAAAGAGAGATATCATATGTTTTTGCAATATCACAAATTTCATCAAAATGTTCGTAGAGAAAGCTTTCTTTGTGATGATGGAGACACCATTTTGCCATAATAGAACCGCCTCGTGAAACAATACCTGTTACACGATCAATGGTCATAGGAATAAATGGTAATCTTAAGCCTGCATGAATGGTAAAATAATCAACCCCTTGTTCTGCTTGTTCTATAAGAGTATCGCGAAAAATACCCCATGTTAGATTTTCAGCAATACCTTGTACTTTTTCGAGTGCTTGATAAAGAGGAACAGTCCCGATAGGCACAGGAGAATTTCGAATAATCCACTCACGAATATTGTGAATATTTCTTCCTGTTGAGAGATCCATAACTGTATCTGCCCCCCAACGAATAGCCCAAACCATTTTATCAACTTCTTCTGCCATCGATGAAGTTACTGCTGAATTGCCAATATTGGCATTAATTTTAACACGAAAATTACGTCCAATAATCATTGGTTCACATTCTGGATGATTGATATTTTGTGGAATAATGGCTCGTCCATTTGCAATTTCATTACGAACGTATTCCGCAGTATAAATTTCTGGTATTTCTCCATCCAATGTATCTGAGTGTACTTTTTGTTGATCTTTTATTGCCAGTCCTTCATTTTCTCGTATAGCAACATATTCCATTTCGGCGGTAATAATACCTGCGCGTGCATACGCCATTTGTGTGATTGCTTTGCCACTTTTAGCTCGTAAAATAGGTCGTTTTTGTTCAAATGTTGGAATAGCAGAGCTATTATAGGTTAATCCATTATCTTCAGGTTTAACTAAGCGTGCAGGATAAGGTTCAGTATCAGCACGCTGAAAGAGCCAAGATGAGCCAATTGCAGGTAAACCTTTTGTAAGATCAATGACTGCATCTTTGTCGGTATAGGGACCAGAAGTATCGTAAACATTTAAAGGTTTTTCACCACTCCCATCGGTCAATGAAATTTCACGCAATGGAACACGCACATCAGAAAAAAGAGGACTCTGTTGATAAATTTTGCGTGAGGCAGGAAAGGGACTACAACTGATTGATGGAATATTTTTCGGCACAAACTTTTTCCTTCTAAACACATAGTTTAAAAACTAAGGCGTGATGTTAATGGAGATATATTTAAATGATCAATAATGTATCTTGAATGAAGAGATGCTTATAATATTTTATAGTAAGTTATCTTCAATAAAGTTTAAGAAGATTTACTTTGAAAAGATCAACGCAATATCTTTGAAATAATACTTGCACTCCCCCACGTAAACACTTTTGCCAGGATACACATGATTGGCTTAAATACTGACATTGTCAATCACAAAGATATATTTTTAACGATTTTTCTACATTCGTTAGAAATAAAAGCAGATACTATGAAATAACCAGTGATAATATTAAAATCTTTTTATAAAGAAATGATGAGGATAAAATTTATAGCTAAAGCCAGAGGGTATATGCTGCGCAATTCCATTAATTTTTATTCTTTTACTTTTATGTAGCTTTTTTACTAAGCTAGTCACTCATCTTCAGACAATAGCACCCTTTTTATAAAGTGTCATGTCGTGATGCTTTTGTTTCTGAAATCATGACAGATTATTACATATCCTTTAAATTTATGTTTATTCTACGTATTTAGAATATAAAATAAAACTTTCTTATTTTTTCATAGTTGTGTTCAATTAAGATATCATTATAAATAAGAAAATGATGAATATACTCTATTTACTATTTTACATGATCAATAATAAAAAGTTTAATAACGTCTATATTTAATAAAGATGAGTTTTATTTTTTATGAATAAAATATAAGGTATTTTTATATAAAAAATCACGACATATAGATTATTTTATTGATAATAAAACAAATCGTATTTTATAAATTCTTATAGTTTAAATATATATGAAATTACAGAAAAGTTCTTTATTCGCAAAGGCAGTGTGAGTATGGTTTTTTATATAAGGAATAAAATATATCAAATATAGCAGACGATGTAAAAATGACCTCACAAATTGCTGGTATCAAATGGAGTGAAGGTGCTTCAATAAAACTATACCTCTTAAAAAAACACAATGTTGAAAGTTTCTGAAAAAGAAGGTAAGAAGTGTGGGAATGATGGCTTAATCTCTTATATAAAACAGTAAGCTATTCAATTTTCATAATTTTATTTATCATTATTGAGAGATCTTTTTCTTCTTCTAAGAGGAAATAATGGTGGTATAGATATTGTAAGCACGGTTGAGATTTTTTCTATAAAAGCTGATGATGTAACAAAGTAAAATATTAAGAAAGCCTACTTAAATTTTTAAATCATGATTACAATGAAGTTCGATGATATGATGTATTTTGCTCTGTTGTTTTAGCCAGTACAGAATTTGTTATCAAAACAGTAAATCTTTACTCTTATCTTTCCACAAGGAGAGAGAAAGCTAATAATTGCGAGTGCATGTTCAGAAGGATTTATTGTTCTTGCAAAAAGAATCAATATATAATAGAATATTACATGTGGGTAATCGCATTAGGTGGGGGAGGACAATGGGCGCTTACAGCTCTTTAAAGGTGAAAATGGCGCGCATTTTATAGGGGGTAAGGGCTATTTTTTAATTCAAGTAAAAGAAATTGATATTCATCAGATCTGATGAGGGTTTGTGATATTTCTTTAGTATTTAAAGTATTTCATTTCTAGTTCAATTAAGGTGTAAAAAAACTGTCATAGTGAATATATTTCCTATGGTGCATTAAGATTGAACAGAAGCTTGTTTAAAAAATGTTGGTATTGATCGAGTAAAACAATTTCAGGAATAAATTGAATAAAATAGAGCCTTTCAAGGTATTTGCATATGAATAAAAACATAATGATGCATACAAAGAATTTGAAGTTAACTTTTAGAATTTTAAGATAAATGGAAGTCAAAAGAGAGAGATTCTTTGTTTAAAATATAGAGTATAAAATATCGACGAAATAAATTTAAGCTATTGAAAAAAATAAAAAAGAGAATGTTTAAATCAGAAACTTTCTATGCGGATGATAAGTTATTACATTCAATAACAGTTCTATGAAATCCATAGTAGGGGGAATTTTGAACAGTATTTATAATTTGCAATGAGATTGCAAGATATTGAAAATATAACTGTATAACAACAGCACAACAACAAAACAAGATATTAAGTAACCTCAGATGAGGTGGCTCATATTACACATTAGAATTAGTTGTATTAATGCTGATGTTATGAAGAAGGTCTGATGAATTTAGGTTATTAAATTGGAAGGAGGGAAGAGAGATAAAATGTGTAAATACGGATGGTGCAGTGGTTATGATGTAGCAATAAAAAATGGCAGCGCATTCTAGTGCACAGAATGAGAAATTGTTAGAAAAATTATGAAAATAATGGGGGATTTAAAATGTCTAATATTTATGATTGGTCGCTAAAGGCCGATGAAAATGCTCATTCAGATAGTATCATTAATTGGGCAGAAGGTCAGCCGCCTAGTTCTGTTAATGATAGTGCTCGGGCGATGATGCAGCGCGTACGAGAATATCTTGCAGATAATGGTGGATCTATTGACTCAAGCTTTATGGTAAATGC